>JAPLSP010000133.1 GCA_026398575.1 Candidatus Sumerlaeota bacterium
GGCGCAGCTCGATCCATCGCTCTTCACGCCGCGATGGGCCGGCTTCGCCACCGCCATGCAGCCCTACCGCATGCGCCAGGGCCAACGCGACTACCATCAGATTATTCAGCGCACAGGCGAACGCGCCGACGAATACCAGTACAAAGCTTTCCTCGCGACCCGCCCCGGCGGCGAAGCCGAGGCGCTGACCCAGCACTACGAAGATTTGCCCGCCATACTGGCGCGCGACCACGTTGATCCGCATGTTCCCTGGCTCTACAATTTTAAACTAGATTTCCGCTTCCGGTGACGCCCCTGTCTAATTTATTACCCCAATTAAATCGCTGCTCCGTCGGGCGGCCTTGGCGCGCTATGGCCGCCCGGCGGAGCGGGACGGCCTACCAGGCGGCGCCAAACTGGGCAAATCCTTGCTTGCATCTAAATGCCAAAAATTTAGCCGATTGGGCTTGACACGGGCGCCGGGGGATCGGCTAAATTTTTGGCCGTTATGGTTTGTTGCGCCCTGAAGCCCGTCGGCGCGGCGATTTTTACCGATCAAGGAGAACAGGAATGGCGGCGGAATTTCAAATCCAACTCAGCCGGCGCGAACGGCAGATTCTGGAAATCGTTTATGCGCGCGGGCAAGCCACGGCGACGCAGGTTCTGGAGGATATGCCCGACCCTCCTTCGCGCACGGCGGTCCGGACGTTGATGAAGATTCTCGAAGACAAGGGGCACCTCACGCACCGGCAGGATGGCAAGACCTATGTCTTCAAGCCGCGCCGCCCGCGTGAGCAAGCCGGCCAGTCGGCGCTACGGCGGGTGCTGCAAACTTTTTTCAGCGGATCGCTGTCGCATGCGATGGCCGCGCATCTGACGGACAAGGAATCGGACTTGGCGCCGGAAGAACTTGTGCGGCTGGCGGCGCTGATTCGGCAGGCGAGAAAAGAAGGACGCTGATGGGCTGAACTCAATGTCCGATATCCAATATCCAATATCCAATATCCAACAGAGAATGTCCAACAGGGAATGTCCAACAGAGAATGTCCAACAGGGAATGTCCAACAGGGAATGTCCAACCGGGAATGTCCAACCGGGAATGGCCAACAGGGAATGGCCAACAGGGAATAGCCAACAGGGAATGGCCAATAAGGAATTGCTGATGAGCAAACGCAGCATAACTTATGTGAAAGGCGAAAAACTATGATGCCGCTTGATTCGCTTCGATGGCTGGTTGAGGCCGCTGCGCAAGGGGTTCCAATCCTGATAGACGCTGCGATCAAAGGCGCATTTATTTTAGCGCTCGCGGGGGCGCTGACGATCTTTATGCGGCGCGCTTCGGCGGCGATGAGGCATTTGATCTGGGCGGGGGCGGTGGCCGGCGCGCTGGCGCTGCCTGTCTTGTCAGCGCTCTTGCCCGAATGGCGCGTTTTGCCAGGCTGGATCAGCGGCGAAACCGCTATTGCGGCGCCGCTCATGCCGGAGACCGATGCCCAGCCTGCGCCGGCGTCCGCGCCACTGGCTATTGAGTCCGCTGCGCCGATGATCCTCTCTCAACCGATCCATTCGCCATCGGCGCCTGAACCGCCGCGGGCTTTTGCGGCAACGCCAGTCACGAAAACTCCTCTCATGGATTGGCTGGCGAAACTGCAATGGCGGGAATGGGCGATAATGATCTGGCTGGCGGGGGCGTGCGTGTTCCTTGCGCCCATGATCATCGGAGCGATCAGTTTGCGGCGCATCCGCCGGAGGGCGCGGCGCATCGAGAACGGCGTTTGGGCTGATTTGTTGCGCGACCTTTCCAGCGGGCTGCTCCTGCGGCGAAGAGTCACGCTGCTCCAAAGCGCAGACAACATGATGCCGATGACATGGGGCGTGCTGCGTACGAAAATCCTGCTGCCTGCCGAAGCGGCAGTCTGGCCGCTCGAACGCAAGCGCGCGGTGCTGGCGCATGAGCTGGCGCACGTGCTGCGCTGGGACTGCCTGACGCAAATGCTGGCGCAGGCGGCGCGCGCGATCTACTGGTTCAATCCCTTGGCGTGGCTGGCGTGGCGGCGGCTGGCGGCCGAGCGAGAGCGCGCCTGCGACGACCTGGTCCTGATGTGCGGCGCGAAGGCTTCGGATTATGCAGAGCATCTGCTGACGCTGGCGACGGGCCTGCGGTCGGATATGATCCTTTCGGCGGCGGCCATCGCCATGGCGCGGCCCTCGCGCCTCGAAGGAAGGTTGTTGGCGATCCTGGACAAGAACCGCAAGCGCCAGGCTCTGACGCGCATCGCGATCATCCTGGCCTTCGTAATCATCGCGGCATGTGTCGTTCCGCTTTCGGTCTTGCAGGCTGCAAAGGAAGCGGCGCCTCATCCGGCGATAACTCCCGCCGAATGGGCCAAACAGCGCGGCTGGCGCGCGCGCGACATCAAAAAAACAACGCTGGAATCCTTCTGGGGCGGCTGGCGCAACCTACCATTCGAGATCAGCAAGGAGGAACAGGCCGACGCGCTTGGATGTGCCCGACTGACCCTGAGAATGAATACCAAGGTCAATGAAAAGATATGGTTCGATGACGAAGAGACACGCCAAATCTTGGAAAAGATCCTGGAAAGGCGTCCCCGGTATTTCTATGCGGAATTCCTGCTGGCAACGTGGCATCGCCGGCATGACCATGCCAAAGAAAGCAGCGAACTCTTTGAAGAGGCGTATAAACACGCGCCGGTAGTAATCGCGCAGCGATTTGAAATGCCTGACGGCAAGCCGGTCGTTGGTGTGGCAATTCATTCCTTCGGTCTCGAATGTAATCGCGCAAATAAAAACTCACTCGATCCCACTCTGGAGCTCCTGTATCCGGATCTCATAACCGACTCAGCTGGATGTATTTATCTGCCCGTTTACGAGACAGTCTACCGGACTAACAACGTATCCTGGCCTCGTGGGTATGATGCAAAATATCCGACGCTGGGATGGTTCGAGAGCCCCGCGAAGGTCGGTCTGCTTCCCGTCTGCGTCGTCACGCCTGACACATCCAGCGCCGCTAGCGCGTCCGCCACTGGCCGGATTGCCGGACGCCTCCTTTGGGGAGAAAAGCCCGGCGTCAATGAGCAGATTCAATGCATCTCTTGGGAGTCAGAAAAATCCTACGCAATCCAAGTGATACACACGGATCGAGACGGACGTTTCGTCTTCGACAAGGTTCCGGCGGGAACGGCGCAATTATCCAGAATCATGAAAGCCGATAAAAATTCCACGTCCTCGAACGAATATATGCATCCGAGCATTCATGTTGATATCAAGGCCGGCGAGACGACGAACGTGGTCCTGGGCGGAAAAGGGCGTCCCGTGAAGGGGCGCGTCATGCTTGCCGCCGGAGAAAAAAAATCTCTGGCCGAGTTGGAGATTACGGCATCCATCTGCTTGCGGTCGCCTTCGGTCTCAGGTCCACAGGAGGAGGTCCAACGGCAATGGCAAGCCTATCACCGATTCATAACATCGGACATCGGCCTTAACTATCAATGCGATCCTTTTGTGTCGCAAACCGACGGCTCTTTTCGTGCAGAACGGTTGCCGGCGTCGCCCTATGTCATTCAAATCCGGGGGACCCTGAAATCCGACAAGCGCGCGCTCGGGGAAAAGCAGTTTTGGTGTTTCGTGTCGAAGCGCTTTGAAGTTCCGCCCATGCCGCAAGGCCAGAGCGACGAACCGCTGGACTTGGGGGCGCTGGAAATTCAAGCCCTTCCTGGCGCCAATGACGCCATAACCGCCGATGAAAGGCCGACCAGCTCAGGCGAGGTTATGCCGCCATTGTCCAATCCACGTCGCGGACTGGAATTCCGAATTGTTCCCAACGGCGCCGGCTCCTCGCGCACGCCGCTTTATCCGCTCTTTGTGGGAGAAGGAACGGATACGGCGACGACGGAAAGCTTCAGCAGGAAGGCGCTGCATGAACTGGCTGACAAGGGGCCGCTGGCGGCATGGACGGGCGGCGATGATCTAATTTGGTTCGAGCTGGCGTACAAGAATAAACGCCCCGACGCGCTGATCGGCGAATACCAGGGCAGGAAATATATTCTGCTCTGCAATCGCACGTCCTACGGCATGATTGTCGGCGCCGGCGGCGAAAAAAACGGATACATTCAAAAAGTCTCCGCGGAAAAGGATGGCCTGTATCAATCTGTTTCAATCGAGTTCGATGACGTTGCCGGCGAAGCATTCGCCGCGTTGACGAATAGGAATCTTCACAACGGAATGGCCATAGTCGTGGATGGCAAGGCTATATCAGCGCCGGAAATTGTGGCAAAATTAGGAAACAAAATAAAAATCACCGGTACCTTTACCCAAGAGGAAGCAGAACAGCTGGCCGCGGCGATCCGCGTCGGAATGCAATCAGCCGACGCCGGCACGTCCTCTCCCAAATAGATTCCATCTTTTTGGCGCATTCCGACTTATAGCTTGGCGCCAGGCCTCATGAAATATCGAGTGTCTATTAGGTTGGCGCCGAATGGTAGGCCGCTCCGCTCCGCCGG
>JAPLSP010000191.1 GCA_026398575.1 Candidatus Sumerlaeota bacterium
CGGCATGGCGACGCGTTGATGTGCTATGACGTAAAGGCCAGGTAAATTTTTCATGCATAATCAGGTTACGAATAAAATATCTACAATACTGGCGCTGTTGATAAGCCCGTTGCCGGCTCTGTTGGCGCCTTTGCTGCTGACCGCAAAAGCAACAGCCGATGACCAGCCGCAATGGGGACAGGCCTGGTCGCGCAACATGGTCTCCAACGAGAAAGGCCTGCCCGATTCCTTCGATCCCAAGACCGGCAAGAACATCAAATGGACGGCGCGCATTGGAAACGAAACTCATGCCACGCCCGTCATCGCCAAGGGAAAAGTCCTGATCGGAACCAACAACGGCGCGCCTCGCGATCCTCAACACAAGGGCGACCGCGGCGTGTTGATGTGCTTCAATGAGAAAGACGGCGAATTCCTTTGGCAACTCGTCGTCCCCAAAGTGACTGACAAGCCTTATTGGGATTGGGCCAACGCCGGCTTTTGTTCGCCGGCCACCGTCGAGGGCGACCGCATCTATATCCCCAGTAATCGCGGCGAAGTGATGTGCCTCGATCCTCTGGGCATGGCGAACGGCAACGATGGACCCTTCCGCGACGAGGCGCGTCACATGGCCGTCGGCGATTCGACGCCCATCGAGCCGGGCGCGAAGGACGGCGACATCCTCTGGCTTTACGATGTAACCGGCCAGTTGAACGTGCGGCAGCATGATTCCACGCACAGTTCGATTCTGCCGCATGGGCGGTTCCTCTATGTCAACACCTCCAACGGCGTTGACGATTCGCACAGGTTCATCGCCTCGCCCGACGCTCCCAGTCTGATCGTGATTGATAAAACCACCGGCCAGTTAGCCGCGCGCGACAATGAGCATATCGGCCCGCGTATTTTTCATTGCACCTGGTCCTCGCCCGCCTTCGGAGAAGTCAACGGCAAGCCCCTGATTATTTTCGGCGGCGGCGACGGCGTGCTGTATGCCTTCGAGCCGCTCGCGGACACGGCCATCATTACGAGCTCGCCCGTCACGCTGAAAAAGGTGTGGCAATTCGATTGCGACCCGACCGGCCCCAAGGAAAACGTCCATCGCTTCACCAGCAACCGCAAAGAAAGCCCCAGCAACATCAAGAGCATGCCAGTCTTCTATAAGAACCGCGTCTATGTGACGGTCGGCGGGGATCTGTGGTGGGGAAAAAATCAGGCGTGGTTAAAGTGCATTGACGCGACGAAAACCGGCGACATCACCCGCACGGCGGAATTGTGGTCGTATCCGTTGGAGCGCCACTGCATGTCCACGCCCGCGATCCACGACGGCCTGGCTTATGCTGCCGATTGCGGGGGCAAGATTCATTGTGTGGACGCCGAAACCGGCCAGCCCTATTGGACGCACCAGGCCAAGGGGGAAATGTGGGCTTCAACCCTCGTGGCCGACGGCAAAGTCTATATCGGCACGCGGCGCGGATGGTTTTATATCTTCGCCGCCGGCAAAGAGAAAAAGGTCTTGAGCGAGATTGAAATCGGCGACCCCATCAGCGGTTCGCCCATCGCCGCCAACGGCGTGCTTTACGTCACAACCCAGAAGTGCCTGTATGCGGTGGCCCAACCTCCTGTAAATTAAAAGGAGAATCACATGAATGCTGCGAAAACTGTGTGGCTTGGTCTGGCATTGATGGCTTCCTGGGCAGCCTGCGCCCTGGCCGCCGATCCCAATGCGCCGGCGGACATCACGATCACGAACACCGTCTTGAAGCCGCGCGAGAAGGTTCCACCACTCGGCGCCAATGAATTCGGCAAATGCGGCGCCATCGAGTGGGCGGCGAACAACTTCGTGCACAATCCGGGCAACGAGCCGATCTACTGGCGTAATCTGCATCGCGTGATGAACTGCGGGCCGAACTGGTTCGAGATTGACGGGCCGGGAACATCGTGGTGGGCGCTTTGGGGCAGCGGTTTCCTGAGCGGCGCCAATCTGCGCATTTATCGCCTCGTGGACAAGGACGGCAAACTCCTGCCGCCGAACTCCAGAGACGATTATTTCGACGCCGACAAGGCCGACCATGTTGTTTTCGTCGGCAAGGCGCAGATCATCCCCGAAGGCGCCAAGGACTTCCCCGATGGCGGATGGATCGCCAACAAGTATTCGGAGCCGCAACCCAACGCCCAGATAAAACATGGCAATCTCGCCTGCACAGATTGTTCGGGGTTGGAGAATGGGCGGACATATTGGTACGTGGTGACCGCCATCGGTCCCGACAACGCAGAGTCGGAATATTCCAACGAAGTCAGCGCGGCGCCCAAATCCGGCGCCGATACGCCGCCGCATATTGTGATCCCCAAGGACGGCGATCCCGCGCCCACCGATACGGCGCCGAAAGTTTTTGGAGGGCAGGCGCCGTACCGTTGGGAAATTGTGGGTGAGCAGAACCAGCCGCTGTCATTGCCGACGTGGGTCATACCTGATCCTGCGACGGGAAAGATAGACGCCTCAAAAAATGCAAACGCGCCTGCCGTGCGCATAATCTTAAAAGTCACGGACGTCAAGGGCCGAAGCGATACGCGCGCATACAATATCGCCCCGAAGGAACCGCCCGCCGCCAAACCCGCTGCAAATGCGAAATCCAACACAAACGCCAAACCCGGCGACAAAGCGGCGGCGCCGGACAAGCCCCAGCCGCCGCAGAATCTTGTCGCAACGCCGGGAGACGGCTGCGTAACGCTTGCATGGAAAGCGAGCGCTTCGCCGGACGTGGTCGCCTATCGCGTCAAGCGCTCGACCGCGCCCGCCGCCAAACAGGAGTCGCGCGTCTATATTTCCGAGGGCGCGCCGAAACTCGAAAAATTCGATTACGTCGTGCTCGAAAAACGTTTCGGCAATTTCGATATGCGCCTCGTCAATCAGCGCGTGCGCGGCATTGGCAATCCGATGGACGCGCCGAATTGGTACTGGAATGGCGACCTCGGCAAACTCGCGTTCACATTCGTGCCGCATCCCAAGCCGCTGCCGGCGGAGATGGACGATCCGGGCGAAACCTGTATGCAGGTGAAAGCCTCTGCAGGCGAACAGACGATCAGCCAGTTTGTGTTCATCGGAACAGGAATGGCCGGCGAATCGCTCTGGTATGGACAGCTCGAACCCGAAAAGAAATATCGCCTGGAAGTTTGGCTGCGGCAGGAAGGCCTTGCGAATGACGGCGCGGTCGCGTTCTCCTTCGCCAAAGGCTATCCCGAAATCCGGCAGACGTTCAAAGTAACGAACGAGTGGAAA
>JAPLSP010000182.1 GCA_026398575.1 Candidatus Sumerlaeota bacterium
ATTTGTTCCGTCATGAGACGGACATTACATAAAGGCCTCACGTCACAATAGTTAAATTTTCGGGTTTATGAAAATTATTTTCATCACCTACTTCAGGCGGCTAAAGGCATACGAAATTTGAGATCAAGACGGCATTGTCTCACAAGGCCGAGGCGAGAAGGGCGGCGCCGGTGGCGGCTTCTTCGACGGCGTCGGAAATCTGCAACGGAAGCCCAAAGACTTCTTCAGTCATTTGCCGCAGCAAGGGCGAGCGGCGCAGGGCGTTGCCGCTGGCGACTACGCGGGCGCGGCCTGCAAGGACTTCGGCGGGAAGCATGTCGCGCAGATTGGCGATGATGCCACGCGCCAGACCGCGCGCCAGCGGGCCAAGGCTTAGCGGATTCGCTTCGATTCGCTCGATGGCGCCGCGCAGCAGGGGATCGTGACGCTCGCTGAGGAAGTGAGGACGCACGAGGAGTTCGTCCTTTGTAGCCATGCCCAGCTCGCTCAGGCGCTCGAAGACGCGACCGCGCGCGACAGGCTCAGCTCCTAATTCCTTCAGCCACAATGTGACCGTATCCGCCAACCACGCCCAGGCCGCGCCTCCGCACAAACTTGCCGCCACGACCGCATAGCGTCCGCCGGGAAAGGGGCGGTATTCCCAGGTCTTGCCTTGTTTCCTCCAATCGCGCCGCGCATCCGGCGGCAGAATGACCGAGACTTGGCCGCCGGTTCCCGATGGCCGCGGCGACGGGAATGCCGGCGGGAATACCGAGCGTGGCGGCGATGGGGGAGGGGACTTCACCCGCCTTGGCGCCGCAGGAAAGAACGCGCGGGCGCAGCGCGCGCGGAATCCCGGCTTTTTCCCAGGCTTGCGAGTCCCAATCGAGCGTTTTTAGATCGAAGAAGCCCCAGCTGGCGGCATCGGTGGGATCGGTGACGGGGGGGACGCCGCCACACAGCAATGCTACGGCCCAATCATGGATTGTCGCGGCGGCGGCGGATTGAGCGGGAAGTTTGCCATGCGCGCTCAACCATGCCAACGTAGTGCCGCCAAAACCGCTTTGCACCGTGTAGCCGGTATGAGCGGATAATTCAGCGGCGAAATTGTTTTTCAGGCAGCGGCGATCCTGCCAGGTAATCAGCGGCGTCAGCGGGCGATTGGCCTTATCGAGGACCACAACGCCATGCATCTGGCCGCAGACGCCGACGGCGCGCGTCTGGCGGCGGCCGTCCTCGGGCAAGTCGCGGATGGCGTTCCACGTGGCTTCGATGATCGCGTCAGGATTCTGCTCGGCGAAGCCCTCTTCGGCGGTGGCCAAATCGGCGCCATGAGGCCGCGAAGATGAAGCAATGACGCGCCTATCTTCATTTAGAAGAACGGCCGCTACTTTCGATGTGCCGATATCAAGACCTAGAAGCATGGGAGTCTGGGGACAGGATGAATTTGTGACAGGATATATTATAGACAGGATAAATTAGGGACAAAATGGATTGGGATCAGGAAAATTACTTGAGTCAGGAAAATTTTCCTGTCTCAAATATATCCTGTCTCTAATATATCCTGTCTCTAATATATCCTGTCTCTAATCCATCCTGTCTCTAATCCATCCTGTCTCTAATCCATCCTGTCTCTAATATATCCTGTCTCTAATCCATCCTGTCTATTTCATTGCCCTTCGTCATGTTAAAATATCTTGCATTCCAGCCCCAGCGCCTCCGCCAGGATTTTGAAATCTTCGACGTGATCGCCATAGACGATCACGGCATGTTCGCGCGAGATGTTCGCGACGAATCCTTCCAGGTCGCGCAGATACAGCAGCGCGGTGGATTCGCAGTGCGGCATTCCCGGATGGCGCGTGGTCTCGCACACTTCCCCCGCAGCCACGAGCAGCGTCCGCGCGTCGAATTTCAGCTCAATGGCGGTGATCTTCTCACCGCGCGCCAGGTTCCCGTCTATGCCGCACCCCGATCCATCCCGCTTGATTTCGTATGTGCCGCCCCAATCGCGCAGGGTCACGCGCCCGGCGGGATCCATCTCCGGCGAGACGACGCCGACGAATCCGCAATGCCCGAGGCGCGCCAGGTTGTGCAGGATTTCTTTGGGGTAGCGCGCCGGATCGGGGAACAGCGGATCGCCGAAGTGATCCTTCAGCGCGCCGACGTAGCTGACGGGATACAGGTTCGACATCATGCAGGGCTTGTCGAGGAAGTAACTGGCCATCGCCATGCTCATCATCGCCAGATAGTCGCCGTCGCACGAGGCGATGCAGCCATCTTCGCGCAGCAGCAATTGCGCCAGGCAGGGGACGTCGCGTCCGCCGTTGATGATCAGGTCGCCGAAGCAATTGACGCCGAATCCCATTGCCTGGTTCTCTTCGAGGATCGAGCGGATGGCCAGATACGTCCGCAGCGCCTGCGCCAGTTCGTCGGGGCGCACTTCTTTTTCGACGTAACGATTGTGGCGGTCGCGCCACAGCGATTGAATTTCAAGGTCGGAGAACGTCTTGGCGCGGTCGCGGATATCGGAAATCGGGCGGACCAGAATTTGCGTTCCGAGACTTTCGGTGACCAGATGGCCGGCGGCGTTGGCGTTCCATGGGAAATTTTGTTCGCCGAAAACCACCATCCGCGATTGCTTGAGAAAGCGGCGCATGGCGAGCGCGCGCAGCAATGTCTTTCCGTGACGGTTGCTGGGGATCAGATGAACTTCCACGCCCAGCGCCCGCAAAAAATCCGTGGCCGACCAGCGCCAGAAATCCGGCTCGTCGAACGCGATGATCGACCAGAAAAGAAACGGCAGTTTGCGCTCGACGAGCGGCTGTGGATGCGAGTTCCAAACCTCCGTCGGGTAGCACGCGATACTGACTGGCAGGATGGCGTCCGTCTCCGGCCCCAGTCCCAGCACAGTCTCGCGCCAATGATCAGGAGATTTGATGGGAATCGGCGCCTCCACGACGCCGACGCCATCAATCATTCGCGACAACGCTTCCAGGTCAATATTGGGCTTGCCCTCTTTGGCCTGGATGGGTTGAAGGCGCGTCTTGGGTCTCGAAAGATAAGCAGGCGGCGCCGCCCGCAAAAATCGTAAATTTGCGCTAAGGGAACTCATGGAATTCTCCAACCGAAATAATTGAATTCACTCATGTTTTGGAACACGGATGGGACGGATTGCGCGGATTCTCACGGATTACCCAATCCGTGAGTATCCGCGGAATCCGCGGCATCCGTGTTCTATAGTTTCCCTTCGGCCACCGCGAGGAAGTAGTCAATGATCTTTTTGGGGATGTTGACGCCGGTCGTGTGAATGGAATTCTTGAACTCCATCGTGTAGTTGACCTCGTTGACCAGCAATCCGCGCCTGGGACATTCGAGCAGGTCAATGGCCACGACGCCGCCGCCGACGGCTTGGGCCGCGCGCAGCGACAGGTCGCGGATTTCGTCCGTCACCGGGCAGTTCGAGGCGACGCCGCCGCGCGCCGTGTTGGTGATCCAGTGCGCGGAATCGCGGTAGATGGCGCAGATGTTCTCGCCGCCGACGACGAACGAGCGGATGTCGCGCTTCGGCTTGTCAATGTATTCCTGGATATAGAAGATGGAGTGATGATACGAGCCGAGCACGGCTTTATGTTCGAGGATCGCCTCGGCCGCGTCGCGATCATTGATTCTCGACAGCAGCCGCCCCCAGGAGCCGACGGCGGGCTTCAGGACGACGGGATACCCCATCTCTTCGATGCACTTGAGCGCGGATTCCTCGGTGAAGGCGACCATGACGCGCGGGCTTGCCACTCCGTTTTGAAAGAGGCGGACGCTGGTATAGAGCTTATCGCCGCAAACGGTGGCCACCTCATAGGAGTTGACGGTTTTGACGCCGTCATGGTTGAGGATCATCAGCGCATGAAGCGCGCGCGAGTGATTGATCGAGCGTTCGAGCACGGCGGCGTATTTGCGGTACTTGCCGTCGCCCAGATCGAAAGCGATCTCCCGATCGTCGAGTTTGTCATACTCGACGCCGCGAGAATCGAGTTCATCAAAGAGATACTTCTCTTCCTTGCGCACTACGGAACACAAGACGCCTACTTTCATGATGTTTGATTCCTAACTTTATAAAATGTGGGAAATTCTAATCTTGGGCCAGTGGACTGTTAAATGCAAGCGCCGCATGAAGCCTCATCACTCCATGGCGGCCTTGTTTCCAATCCACAATCTGTGTCGCGCAATCCATAAATCTTATTCGCCCCAGTCTTCCTCTTCCTCCGGGGCTTCGGACAATTCGGGCGGATCAATGGACGTGACTTCCAGCTCGGCGCCGCAATCGGCGCATTCGACGATTTCGCCCTCTTCCGTGTCTTCGGGCAGTTCCACTTCCGCTTCGCATACGGGGCATTCGGCAATCATGGTGTTCGCTCCTTTTTTAATGAGTTGGATCAAGGGTCCGAGGATCAGGGGGATTTCTCTGCTTGGCGCAACGACGGTTCCGGGGCGCGGGCTTAGTCTTCCCGCTTTTTGGATTTCGATTTCTTTTCGGATTCCAGCGGACGCGTCGAACCTTCCTGCTCGTACGACGCGACCGGCTTGCGATCGCCGCGGGCCGCGTCCCGCAGCAGATCGTCCACATACTGCGGCGTCAGCTTTTCCTGGTCCGACATGGTTTTGATTTCCCACGTCACTTCGGCCAGGACGGCGTCCGGCAAATCCAGCCCCAGCGTCTGGGCTCGCTGCTTGATGGCGTTCTTTCCCACGAGGCGGTGCGCCACGTCAATGGTTCTTTGCATGCCGAAATCTTCGGGATGGAAGATTTCATAGCTGTCCGCCGAACGGATCATGGCGTTGGTGTGGATGCCGGCGCGATGATGAAAGGCCGTGGGACTGGTGATGCAGGCGGTGAAGGGTATGTCCACGCCGACCAGTTTGGCGACGTATTCATCGAGCGGCTTGAGGGCCTTCAGGTTGTATTTGGAGACGCACTCGCGGTTGATGGAGTACAGGCGGGCGATCATACTCGTCAGCGGCGTGATGCCGTTGCGTTCGCCGATGCCCAGGATCGTCACGTCCAGATGGGTGGCGCCGCCCATGAGCGCCGCGAAGGAATTGGCGACGGCGCATCCCGCGTCGTTGTGGGCATGGAATTCGATCTCGGCTTTGGGGAACATCGTGCGGAAATGTCGGACCACATCATAGACCTGGAACGGCGTGGCGCCGCCGACGGTGTCAGGCAATCCGACGCGGTCCGCGCCGGCGTCCAGCACGGCGGCGAAGACGCGCTCCAAATCCCGGAGATCGCTGCGAAAGGCGTCTTCGCCCGAAAATCGGACTTCCATGTTCATGTCCTTCAGGTAGCGGACCATTTCCGTCGCCCGGGCGATGACTTCGTCAATCGTCTTGCCGTGGCTGTATTTCTGAAGGATCGAGGACGTGGCAAACATCAGATGAAAGACCTTGACGCCGGTTTCCAGAGCCAGGTCAATGTCGGATTTCGCGCAGCGCAGATGCGGAACCAGCTTGGCCTTCAGCTTCAGCTCCATCAAAATTTTATGGTCTTCGAGCGTCACGGCGGAGGAAGCCGGCGAGCTCAGCTCGATATACTCCACCCCGACCGCATCGAGCATCTGGGCGATCTTGATCTTGTGGCTGGTGGTGAACCGCGCTCCCGCGAATTGCTCTCCTTCGCGCAACGTGCTGTCCACAAGGGCGTACGGTCCGATGTGATTGCTCAGAGCCTGCAACATGGTTTGAGTCCTGATTCTTTCAAGATCCTTTGCCCGGACTGTTTCGAACAAGCCTGGGATTTTTTTCAAATCGTCAAAGGGCTTTGATGTTCCTGAATCGCAGAAATAGGGTCAAGCGCAAATGAGGGAAAAAAATTGCGCCTGGGATCGGGCGCCGGCGGCAAGTGACCGTTGACTTGCCGGCTGATCTTTGTATAGAGTCCGGCATTCATTGCTTTAGAAAAAGGGTTTGTGCTTCTGGCGCCCGCCCGAAAGGATACCAAAGGCAAAGCAATCATGGCCAAAGATTACTATCAACTGCTTGGGGTTTCGCGCGCGGCGCCTGAACGCGAAATCAAGCGATCTTATCACGATTTGGCGCGCAAGCTGCATCCGGACAAAGCGCCGGATCCGGAAGAAGCCAAGCGGCTCGAAGAAGAGTTTGCAGCCATTACCAAAGCCTATAACACGCTCAAAGATGTGGAAAAACGCCGTGAATACGATGGGAAGCTGGCCAAAGAGGATGAAGCGGCCCAGGCTGCCGTCGTCGCCGGGACGCCGGTTCCCAGCGCGCCTTCTTCCGAAACCTCGCAGGCGTCGGCGACGGCCGCCGGCAGCAAAAAAGCCGTCTCTCCGCCCATGGACCGGCGGATGGAGGCCGGCCGCCAGGCGATCGCCGAGCGGTCTTTCAGCAAAGGCGTTCAGTTGTCGAATATGGGCGATTTCACCCGCGCCATCGAGTTTCTTGAGACCGCCATCAAGAACAGCCCGGAAGAGCCGCGATATCTTTCGGCCCTGGCCGGCGCCTTGATGAAGGCCCGCAAAGGATTCACCCGCGCCGAAGAAGTGGCGGTTCGCGCCTGTGAATTGGATCCCTATAACATCGAATACAAGCTGATACTGGGAAACGTCTATGAACAGGCAGGCGTGATTTCCAAAGCCAGGACGACGTATGAAAATGTCTTGAAATGGGACGCCGAGAACGCGGAAGCCGCCATGCGGCTCACCTCATTGAATCCAAAGAAAAGCCAGTCTTTCTTCCTGAGCCTGGCGGACAAATTCAAAAAGAAGATTGGATTATAAGCCAATATGGGACACGTCGTCGGCATAGATTTGGGAACCACAAATTCCGTCGTGGCGTTCGTCGAGAACGGCCAATCGGAAGTGATCGCCAACGCCGAAGGCTTCAAAACCACGCCGTCAGCGGTTTTTTATCCGGAGGATGGAAGCGAACCGGTCGTGGGCGAAATGGCCAAGCGCCAGTCCATCCTGCAGCCGGGCCGGGTCGTCCGCTCCATCAAGCGCTTCATGGGCGCCCGCATGAACGAGGCCGGCGACCGGATTTTGCACTGCCCTTACAAGATTGTCAGCGACGCAGACGATCGGATCGAAGTGGCTATTGACAATCGCCGGCTGACGCCCGAGGAGGTCTCATCCGAGGTTTTGAAAAAGATGATCCGCACGGCGGAGGATTTCCTCGGCGAGGAGATCGAACAGGCGGTCATCACCGTGCCGGCGTATTTCAATGACAGCCAACGCACGGCCACCAAGAAAGCCGGCGAGCTGGCGGGCGTCGAAGTCATTCGGATCATCAACGAGCCGACGGCCGCCGCGCTGGCTTACGGCCTGAAGCGCGAAGCCAGCGAGAGCGTGGCCGTTTTCGATTTCGGCGGCGGCACCTTCGACATCTCCATTCTCGAAATAGACAACGACGTTTATGAAGTCCGCTCGACCAACGGCGACACCTTCCTGGGCGGCGACAATATTGACCAGGCGCTGTCGGTCTATCTGTGCGACGCCATCCGGAACGAGACCGGCGTGGATCCGCGCGGATTTGTCGAGTCGCTGTCGCGCATCCATGATGCGGCCGAACGGGCCAAGTGCGAGCTCTCGACACTGCCTTCAACGCTCATCTCGCTTCCATTCATCGTCGCCGACGCCGGCGGGCCCAAGCATTTCAACAAGGACCTCAAGCGCGAGGAATTCGAGCAGCTGATTGACCCGATCCTGCAGCGGCTGATTCCGCCCTGCCGCCAGGCGATGAACGACGCGCGCGTGCAGCCGAACGATCTCGGCAATGTTCTGCTCGTTGGCGGCTCGACGCGCATTCCGGCGGTGCGGCGCATCGTCAAACAGATTTTTGAAAAAGACCCGGTGCACTCGGTCAATCCGGATGAAGCCGTGGCCATCGGCGCCTCGATCCAGGCGGCCGTTTTGACGGGCGCGCTGGCCGAAGTGCTGTTGCTGGACGTGACGCCGCTGTCGCTGGGCATCGAGTTGCAGGGAGGAATTTTTTCGCCTTTGATCCCGCGCAACAGCACGATTCCGACCTCCGCCACCAAGACATTTACGACCGTGCGCGACAACCAGCGGTCCGTCACCGTCCACGTTCTTCAAGGCGAGCGGCGCGTGGCGGAGCAAAACCGCACTTTGGAGCGCTTCCGATTGGAAGAAATTGATCCTGCCCCGCGCGAAATCCCCCAGATAGATGTTGCGTTTTCCATTGACGCCAATGGGATCCTGAGCGTTTCGGCCCGGGATTTGGCATCCGGAAAAGCCAAAGAAGTCACGATTGAATCCTATAGCGGCTCGGTGTCGGCCGACGAAGTCGAGCGCATCGTCCACCAGGCGGAAAAGGAAGTGGATAAAGATCGTGATTTCATCGGCATAGCCCGCATCAAGGCGCGCGCCGAGCGTATCACGGAAACGGCGAGAAATTATTTGACTCGCAGTGAAGAAAAGATGACGGAAGAGGAAGCCCGCATTTTCCGCGAACGCCTCTTCCGCATGGATTTGGCCATGACGGGAACCGATGCGGCCGCCATCGAATCGGCGGAGGCCGACATGCGCCAGCTGGCCGAGATGTTCAGCGATCTGGTATTCATGGACCGGTTGCTTTAGCATAATTTTTGATAGACAGCCCCCCCCCGATCGCATATATTTTTCCTCGTTGGGCGCAGGAAAGCGGCAGGGGAGTCGGAGCGATTCTGTATATCGCATGACAGGGACGGGCCAGATGCGATTGCGTTTGGCGCAAATTTGAGGAAAGAATCCTACTGACATTTTTTGTCGAAAGGAGCTTATCTCATGAAAATGCAATTGGCTTTATGCGTGGCGTTTTTAGCGATAAGCATGCAATTCGCCATGAGCCAACCAGTGCCTACGACGCCGCCAACCGCGCCTGGAGCCGAGTTTCCAGGCGGAGCGGCGCCTGCCCCGGGCGGGGGAGGGATTCCTCCCGTGGGTGGAGACATGCAGCCGAACGCAGGACAGCCGCCGGCCGGCGGGGAAGGCTTAGGGGTTCCCCCGACGCTCGGCGCCATGCCGGGGGGGCAGTACCCCGGCCAATTTCCGGGGGTGCTGCCGAATGGGATGCGCCCTGCGTGGGCGCCGCAAGGCAGACTGGGACAACCGGGAATGCCGGGACAGGGGGGCATTGCGCCGGCGATTACGGGCCCAGAGGGATTGACTCCCGCTGACAGAGCGGTGCTCAAGCGTTTTGCAGAAAGCGATTGGTTTGATGTCCGGCTGAGCGCCGGTTCCAGGGTTTATACCTTGGGCAAGGAAAACAAAAACATCAATTACGTTATCAACCGCGGGGGATTCGATATTTCCAAGGGCTCGATTCCCGTAGCGGAGCTGGTGGACAAGACGCGTCCGGCCTCCGGCGCAACCGAGAGCAAAGCGCCTGGCATCGCTCCCAGCGCAACGGGCGGAACGTTGCGGGCGCTCAAGGCGTGGCGCTATGAGATCTTTCAGCTGCCGGACGGCAAGTTTCTTCCGGACCGGGTGGAATATGACGCGGAGGATTTAAACAAGGTCAAAGAAGACGACATCAAGTTCTATGAAGATTTATACCGCCAGAATCCTCCCTTGCTAAAAGAAAACGAAATGCCTGCCGATCCGCATACCTATGCGGAATGGTTTTATGACTACCAGCAGCTGCGGCTGTGGGAAATGTACGTTCAGCGCCTGATCGGGCGGGCCGGAGAGGAAACAAAGATACCCTCGAATCCCAAAGAATTGTCAGCCCAATACGCCGGCCTATATGAGGCGTACAATCAGGAAAGGGATCTGGCTGCCGAAGAAGATCTGCAAGTCCTGAGGGAATTGTTCAAAGGAATGGCGGATCGAGAACAGGCGCGCGCCGAGACCAAAAAGGCGGAAAAAGAGAAGATGGTGAACGTCGAGAAATATGCGCAGGATTGGGCGCGGCGCGATTCGGGAGACAGCCTCCAAATTGAAGGAACCAATTATATCCGCACCGATGAGCCGTTGCGGTTTACGCCCGCGAACTCAGTCAACATCGTGGGGCCATCCATCACTCCCCATGATCTGCTCAACGATGACGGCACGGTTAAGAAACCGGCCACATTGAAGCGAAAATAGCATTAAAGGCATCTTTCCTGCTATTGAGTTGAAGCGCGCGCCTTCGGTTCGAAATTCGAATGGCAAATTTTATTCAAGGCGCTCTTGGAGATGCGCGCCGTTTCCGGCGATAGGCGCAGGAAAGCAAATCTATTTATTGTAAAGGGATTTATATGCTTCGTTTCCTTCGCTTTGCTTCTTGTTGTTTTCTGGCCGCGGCAATCTTGTCCGCAGCATTCAGTGGTTGTTCCACGGTTCCCGTCCGTGTTTTCCGGATTAACAAGCAAGGCCAAAACGTTCTGTATAAGCGCTACGCAAAAAATGTCGCCGTGGATTACTACTATCGCTTCTCCAATACGGCTTATCGGCCTTCCACGGGAACGGATTTCGAGATTACCCTCTCTGCCGATCAGCAGGCCTTGCTCGAAGATTTGGGGCAACCTGACCTTATCCGCGTTCCCTATACATCCAAGGACAATGAGCTGGTGACGGAATGGGCTTATACCGGCTACCATCACATCGCCCAATTCATCGAAAGCCAATTGGCTTATGAAGGACCAATGACGGATTACGAAAAGACTTTGTTGGAGCTGGGCTATCCCGATAGCGTGAGCGAGCTGACAGCGCATGGGGATATTCAGTGGACCCAATGGGTTTATAAGAAGCCGCGGATTACGCGATTGCGGATTATAACGCTGGCCGGCGACAAGATCATCCAAGACCAGTTCATGAATTAGCTATCTTACCTCCTGCCAGTCGCAGATTTCCGATGAGCAACGTCGGAGCAAAGCTATTGACCTGGTGAACAAGGCCGATCGCTACCTGAATCAGGGGGAATATTTCCAGGCGCGCGATCTGTACTATAAATCCATTGACTGGTATCCGCTGCCCAAGGCGTATCATGGATTGGGATGCTGCGAACTGTCGGGCGAGCAATGGACGCGCGCCGCGTATTTTTTCAACCAGGCCCTGGCCGCCGCTCCGAATAACAAGCAATTCGCCGCCTGGGCTCAATACGCCACGGCGCGCTCCAAAGGGATAGACGCCGCCAAGCCTTCGCTCGAGCTGGAACCCACGGCTATCGCCGAGGCCGGGATCGAAAAAAAGACTTTGACGGCAGAGATGGAAAGAAAACTGGCGCTCGCCGAACCGGAAAAGAAAATCATCGCGTCGGTTCCAGAAAAAAATATTACCCAGCCTGAGCCCATCAAGCCTGCGCCAGTAAAACCGGAGCCGGTCAAGCCGGAGCCAGTCAAGCCAACGCCGAGACCAGAACCGATCAAGCCGGAGCCA
>JAPLSP010000497.1 GCA_026398575.1 Candidatus Sumerlaeota bacterium
TTGGCGCCCAAACCTTTATCCCCATTATCCAACTTCCTGTTTATATCTCAATGCTTGGATTGTTTGCAGTTCCTATTTCTATGGGCAATCTCAGATGGATCGCCAAACACCACCTAAAGGTGGAACTCCAAACACCACCTAAAGGTGGAACTCCAAACACCACCTAAAGGTGGAACTCCAAACGGCTAGCATTTTTTGTATTGATTGCGAATAACCAGCGTCGAGGCGGCGCGGGAGATCGGGATGAATTTCACTGCCAGCGAGATGCGATTCTCCGCGTTCAATGCCTGCCAATAAGCGTCCAGGATCGCTTCGGCGCCGCCTGCGAGCGGCATGAGAAGCGGTTCGCCTTCGAACGAGGGCAGCGGGGCGCCGTCGCCTTGATAAGTGGTCACACATCGGCCATATCCCGGGCCCATATCTTCATAAAAGAATAAGCAGCGGTCGCATCTCATGCCGAAGGGCGATTTTTTTATGATAGAGATTCCACCGAGAGGCGGTCCATGGCGCAACGACCAGATGCCTGTAATACGCGGAGTGTAGTTGGGCGCGTCCGGTTCATAAACTCGCGTATCGAGCGCTTCCAGGATATTTGCGCCACGTTCTTCCGCCTGGATTATCGTGTCTGTCTGGTCGCCGTTGGTCACGACGTACAAGCCCTTCAGTTCGCGCATGGCGTTGTAGATGATCAGGCTTGGGTTTGCGGTTTTCGAGGCGTCGGCGGGCGTGGTCTGCAGCAGGCCGCCTTCGCCGCTCTCGAAGACGCGATTGCGGCTGTTGGCGCTGCGGCCCATGATCCAATAAACCTGGACCAGCGCGCCGCCCGTCTCGTCCATCCCCACCACCAGGCCGCGTCCGGGATAAGGATTGTTCCGCAGCCGTTCGAAATTTGTTTGCGCTTGAGGAATCATTGCTTCTCGCTTGCGAAGTTCATGCGGACGATGTCGCCCGCGCTGATGGTGCCGTTCGTGGGATCATAGGAGCCAACGAATTGATGTCCCTTATAAACGCCGCCGGCTGTAAAATACGTCGCGATCGTGGACAGATCATGCGTATCGGTATAGATTTGCTTGAAGCAGACGTCCGGACTTTGACCGATGTCCGTCCTCGGACCTCCCGCGCAAGGATCGTTCAATGCCCGGTCAGGTCCGACGCCTTCGAGGATCCATGCCGTTGCCGAATCGGGATAGTCGGTTCCATATCCATAAGAACAAGTGCCAAATCCTGTGGGTGTGCGGAAGGGATCATTCAAGACGGTGGTAATATAAGCAATGGGTGAAGTCAGCGAAGCCCCCATGGAGTTCGCCTTTGGGTTCCAAAGAGGATCGCCTGCTTCTTGAGAGTTATTGAAATAGGTTGCGGCAGTGTTCCAATGGGGGGGATAGCGATTGTGATCTACTCGGAAGGCTTCGAGCGCAATGGCCACCGAACGCATATCAGACTTGCAGCGCACTACCTTCGACCGCGTTTGCGCCTCAAGGAAGTTGGGGATGGCGATCAGGGCCAGAATGGCGATGATCGCGATGACGATGAGCAGTTCGATGAGCGTGAATCCTTGAGCATGTTTTTTCATTGTGAAATCCTTTCTGCAAAAAAATGGAAAATAACATAAACCTTTTGACAAGGCGCCTCAAAAGGGAAAAGCAAATAAGCAATATATCAGCACTTATTTTTCAGTTATTTTATAGTGAGAAGCGGCTAGAGTCAAGAGATGTTTGTCGGGAGGACTTTTGAAAAAATCGTTTGCGCCACGCGAGGCGCTTAGTACTCCTATTCGCAAATACGATAGCATACAACTATCGCGAATACTCATGACGGAGGAAAAGATTCATGCGGGTAGGATCGGCGCCAGCTTTTGGAGTAAGGTGGCTTGCCGCCTTCTTTTTAGCGCCAGGGCCATTGAAACGCCAAAAAGAAGGCGGCAAGCGGGAGTTCGCAGCGGAGCGAGAACCTCCGCTCTTATACTCCAAAAGCTGGCGCCATTCCTATTCGCATTGATTTTATCCTTTATGCAAAAATACATCACTGAATTTATGACTCAGAGCACTTGGGATTTGGGGGCTGCATTCAGGATCTGCGTCAAACGCTCGCGGGATATTTTGGCGTTGTGGCGAACGTCCACCGGGAATGAAGGATGGAAGCGGTACTCCTCGATGTCGCGCGTCAGCGGCGAAGCGTCGGCCAGGCGGCGCAGCTCCGCGATAAAGCGCGCGCGGTCCGAATCGCTGCGCGGCATTTTCCCCGCAATGGGTTCGATGAAAATCACCGGACGCTGCGCGCCTTTCGGTCCGGCGCCGGCCAGAGCCGAGCGGGCTACGTCCGGATGCTGATTGAAGATGGCCTCGCAGCAGATCGAATACCAAACCTTCCCATCACCGCCCGCGACGCGATGCGCCTTGCGCCCGCAAAACCACAGCCGGCTTTGCTCGTCCAAATAGCCCACGTCCCCCATGCGATGCCAGACACAACCACCGGATTCCTTTGCTCCGGCCGGTCCGACGCGTCCGACCGGTCCGACCAGTCCGACCAGTCCGATGGCCTTTTTTGCTATGGCGCCCTCCGCAATCTTCGCCATTCGCGTATCATCAGGCCGATTGAAATATTCGCGCGTCACGACAGCGCCTTTGACCGCGATCTCGCCGATTTCCCCCTGCGGCAGGACCAGGCTCTCATCCCATTGCCCGATCGGATCGTCCGTGATGCGGATGATGCGCAGTTCGATCCCATCAACAGGCCGCCCCACGCAGATTCCGGCGCCCTGGCGGCTGCGCGCGGCGGCGCCCGCCAGGATTTCGCGCCCTGAGACGCAGGCGACCGGCAGCGCCTCGGTCGCGCCATAGGGCGTGAAGCAGTCGCCTTCCGGCCCCAGGATATTCAGCGTCCGCTCGATGAGATCGGGCGAAACCGGCGCGCCGGCCATCATGATGCGCCGCAGCGAAGGCAGGCGCAGACCGCATTCGGCGCAATAGCGGCTGACGCGATTCCAGATGGCGGGCGAACCAAAAGAATTCGTGCAACCGTAGCGCAGGATCGTTTCAGCGAACCTGGCCGCGTCCACCTCCGCCGGGCGCGTGGGGTCCATATCGGGGATCACACACGTCATCCCCATCGCGCAGCTGAACAGCGCGAACAGCGGAAATGCCGGCAGGTCAATCTCGCCCGGTTCGATGCGAAAATAGTTTTTCAGCCAGCGCGTCTGCGCATCGAAGATACCGTGCGTATAGACAGCGCCCTTGGCCGGACCCGTTGCGCCGGAGGTGAAGAGGATGGCGGCGGTTTCGTCATCGCGCGTATCGGCGGCCTGGAAGTTATCCGCCGCGCGTCCCATCTCGCGAATGCCGTCCAACGTCTTTCCGCCCCAGAACCATCGCCGCCCGACGGTGACGAATCGCTTCATCGAGCGGAAATATCGCGGAAACAGCACGCGCGCCAAATGAGCCTTCGGAACGCCGATCAGCGCTTCCGGTTCGACGTCGCGGACGCATTCGAGCAAACGGTCGCGCCCCATCCCCGGATCAATCATGACGGGAACGGCGCCGGCCTTGAAGAGCGCGAATGCCAGACTGAAGAACTCCAACCCGGGCCGGACCATCAGGACCGTCCGGCAGCCGCGCCCGATGCCGCAAGCCGCTAATCCGGCGGCGAGCAGGCTGCTGTCATCATCCAATTGCTTGAAAGTGAGTTGAGCGCGCGCATTGCACTGTTGACTGTCGTGGACTTGTCCGCTGCCTTTTTCAACAAGAATGATCGCCGGCGCTGACGGGCGCGCTTGCGCTTGCTCGATCAGATAATGGGCGATATTCATTGCCGCTTGATTTCCCGAAGCAGGATGTATTTCCCGTTGTCTCTTTCACCGAAACGTTTCACTTCCTCCAACGCTTTGAGTTTTTCTGGAGGATAAGATTGCATCTGGCTCTTGGAGAAGACGAAGTAATCCACAGCGGCGGTTTTCAGAAACTTGTCAAGGTCCGCCACGTCATACTCAGTAATGATCTTCAATCCGCCATTGGAATAGAATTGAGCCGAATAAGGCGCCAGCTTGAAAAATACCAAGGCGCTGTTCGGATCGGGATTCAACGAATGATAGTATTGAATCAGTTCTTTTTGAGATCGAGACTCTGAAGCCGAATTCAACACGAAAATAATGATGCAGCAATAAACGACCGGTATCAAAACGGCGACGGCGCTCAAGAACCAGCGCCTCAGGAACCAGGGAAGTTCCCGCATGGCCGTTTGCCGCAATAAAGGCTCGATGATCATCGCGCACAGCAACGCGCATCCAGGCGCCGCCGGCAAGACGTAAGGATAAAGGATCGCGCGCGAGGGAGTAAAGAAGATCGCCGGCGCCACAAGCCACAGCGCCATGAAAGAGAGCCAGGGATCGCGCCCCATCCGTGGCCGCGCCTTTTCGCGAAACCATTGCCAGCCGAACGCGGCGCCGGCCAGCGCGGACCACGGCAGCGAACCAACGAGCAGATAAACCCAGATCATGCCGTGCGGTTCATTATGCGAGACGCCATAGCCGCTATCCCAATTGGGAACGATAAAGCGCTTGATATGCTCGCCGATGAAATAATGACTGAGAAAGCCGGGATTCGCGCGTTCCGCCAGAAAAAACCACGGCGCGCCAAGAACCAGCGCCAACGCCAAACCCGGCGCCCACGGCAGCGCGCGCGCCACGTCGCGCCATCGCCGCTGATACCACGTCCAAACAAAAATTGGCAGCAGCGTCAGCACCCAGCCGACCGGACCTTTGGACATGAGACTGAAGGCCAGCCCGAAAAAAAAGAGATAGCCCCACGACAGCCTCTCGCGCCGAAGACGCGCGAAATCTCCCCTGGATTCTTTGGCCTCTTTATCGCCTTCGTCTGCTTTGCCCTCTTTGCCGGCATCCCACGAATGAATGCAAAGCACGAAAGACGCCAGCGAAATCGTGACGCCCGCCATGAGCGCCAAGTCCGTCATGATACAGCCGGCAAGGATATAAAACATCCCGCTGGAGCCGAGGAAGACCGCTCCCAGCATCCCCCCCAAAGGCCCGAGCAATCGCAGCCCCACAAAATAAGCTAGAATCACGCAAATCGCCGACAGCAGGAGCGGCGACAACCGCGCGGCGAACTCATTCAGCCCCAAAACCTTAAAACAAATCGCCGTCAGCCAATACGACAGCGGCGGCTTGCTCAGGAAGGCATGGCCCAAATCCAGCCGCGGAGTGATCCAGTCGCCCGTCGCCACCATCTCGCGCGCAACCTCGGCGTAGCGGCTTTCCGTCGTGTCCATCAGCGGATACGCGCCGAGCGTCAGCAAACGCGTGAGGGCCAGCAGGGCCAGCAAAGCAAGAATAATTCGCTCAAAATCTGGCTGGCGATGCAAATCTGAGGCCTTGGAATTTGGGCGGTAAGCCAATCCGGATACTCAACTAAAAGATATCGGCGATAGGGCCTTCTGAACGCATGATTGTGGCAATCTGATGATTCTCCACTTGATGCTCTATTACGTAAGGGGAGACTTGAAAATGAGCGGCGATCTCAGCGATGGCGTCCGTTGTGACCATGTCGCTCTTGATCAGCGATCGAATTCCCTGCGCTGGCGCCAGCCATTCTGCAGCAAAGGCCCGATTGCGCTGCTGCGTCTCGGAACGGGTATGGGACGCAAGCCGCGCTGTATCATGGGGCGAAACAAGCAGTTCAAAAAAAATGCGGCTGAAGGCAAACCGGCGCGATTCGATCATGCCCTCGCGAATGAAATACCCGTAAGCGCCGTTTCTCTCCGCTGCCAGGGCGCAGATGCCTTCCGGAGCGCCTGCAACGCGTATCATCCCGTTGCCAAATCCCAATGGCAGCAACACGCTCTCCTGCAGCGGCGCTGTTCCATATCCGAGGACTTCGCGCAAGCGCCGGGCGCATCCATATCCGGCCCTCCAAGGCGTCGTTGAATCCGCGACCGGCTGGACAATCTCCCGCAGCGCGGTCATCGCTTCGCACGGCGCCGCAAAGGAGGTGATCTCATCCAGTCGTGACCGGAGCCAGACCATATCGGTTTCCAGACTTTCAAATCTGATTGCCGCAACGAACTCGTCTGCCAATGAAGCAGGCGCCATTTGATACAGACTGATCAGGCGATCAGCTTCCTGAGGCCCAATCGCAAAAGGATATTTTCCCAATCGAGCCATATACGCGGCAAATTCCCTCTCTTCGGCGGACAATTCCTGAATTGCCTGCCATTCCTCCTGCAGCCACCAGCGTTCATCGGGCATTATCGCCGCCAACCGCGCCAGGACAGTATTGACAAGACCGCTTAGAGATCGCCGCAGATCATCCGCTGGCGTCCATGCGGTTCCCTGTCCCATGTATTCCGCCCGTCTAAGCGAGGAGGCGTAAGGGCGCCATTTAAGGCAGACCCTCGTTCCCTCGGATAGAAACCATAGCTCCGGCAAGGCGGAGTCTTCGCCGGCATGTCGCAAGCAGTGCCGCTGATAAAACCCGTCGGTACGACTCTTGAAAGGGACGCTGGCTTCATAGAAAATAAAAAACCAATTGGCCGCAATCCACTCGCAGACTGTGTATAGCGAGCAATAAATATAATCGCGCCGCGTTTGGGCGGCCGTGTCATAGAAACGAGTGACCGGCTGACCGTCAACGGTGACGGAAAAACGCGCCCATGTCGCCCGCAATTCAGGTCCTGACACGCCGCCGGGGTCTTCCCAATTGATGTCGAATTCGATGCTCATCGAAATGCCTCGGGCCAATCCCTTGGATCCTCCAACTCCCACCCTTTATAGTAGCCGTGACCTTGATCGAAGAGCCGCGCCTGATAGACTTTTCCTTCCACTCTGCGCCAAACATAACGAGGGTAGCCGCCTTCCCATGGGTCTGGACCGCCCACGATTCCTTCCCGAATGGACTGGCGAAGCCAGTCGTTAAGTTCCTCGAATCGGTTGAGAAAGCTCGGATCGCAACGGTACTTGCCTGGTTTGAGTCCGGGAGGTCCCAGCGGGGAAGGATAGTCCTTGTGTTCCTGACTTCCTCGAAAGGTCGCTTTGGATGCGACAACCGCCAAGTCTATCTCCCTTGGTATCTCAGCGGCTATTTCCTTATAAACCTGCCTGCGTCGCGAAGGGCGTTGCATATGCGTTCTCTCTTTAGCGTCTTTCTGTGATTATACTGACAGGAAGCGGCGCATCAAGGGAATTATCTCTTCATGCGCGTCTTCAACGACGTAGTGTCCGGCGTCCTCGAAGCGCTCGATGCGCGCCTTCGGGAAACGCTCGCGCCAGGTCCGCAGGAACGAATCGTTGAAGCAGAAATCCTTGGCGCCCCAGCATATCAGCATGGGGTGATTCTGAAATCGCCCCAGCTGCTCGTCAATCGTTTTCATCAGCGCATAGCTTTGGTCGCGCGGACTCATCGGGATGTCCTGCACAAACCGCAGCGTCGCGATGCGGTTGGCCCAACTGTTGTAAGGCGCAAGGTATCCCGCGCGCACCGCCGGCGTCATCCGCTCCCGCTTTGCGCACGCCATAAATATCGCCGCGCGCGCAAACGCGTTGAATCCGCGGATCGCGAGATCGCCGAACCCCGGCGTGCGGCAGATCGCAATGCGCCACGGGATATTCGGCGACAAAAACGCCGCCGTGTTGAACACCACAAACCGCTTCACGATCTCGGGCCTGCGCAGCGCAAACCCAAACCCAATCGCCCCGCCCCAGTCATGTACCGCCAGATTCAGCCGCTCCAACTTGAGCGCCTCGACCAGCCGCCCGACGTTCGCGATATGCTGCTCCAACCGGTACTCATACTGCTGCGGCTTGTCCGACAGCCCGCACCCGACATGATCCGGCACAATCACCCGATAAGAATCCCGCATACCAAGCGCCAGCTTCCGATAATAAAACGACCACGTCGGATTCCCATGCAACATCAAAATCGCTTCGCCCGCTCCCTCGTCCAAATAATGATACCTCACCCCGTCAATCTCCAGATAATGAGACTCGAACGGATACTCATCGCGAAACGCCGAAAGATCAATTCCCATAGCCCCCCCAGCCTGCCCCGCCCGCCAATCCCAAGGCAACGAGAAAACACGCCAACTCCTCGCCGCCAAGCCCCCAAAATGCCCACTTCATTGGTTTAATTTCCATAATCATAACAACAGAAAGATGAAAGGCAGATTAATGTGGGGCAAAATACTTTTTATTATTCTGTCCTTCATCATTCTGTTTTTTTATTAGCGCCAATTAGCGTTCATTAGCGGTTACCTCCCGGATAATTTCCCCATTTCATTATTCTTTTCTCACCCAATAAAATATTTCTTGCCTCCCGCATTCCCTCCTCCCCAAACTTGCGCCGTTCAGGCATAGTAGATTTTGTGTTCCGGCGGTTGGCCTCGGAAGAAGGCGACGACAACCTGCGAGAGGCGCTTGGGGATATGGTTGAGGAGGAAGACGTTGGAGAGGGCGTAGGTGAGGAAGACGCCGCGGCCGCGGTTTTCGTGGAGGGCTTCGCCGCTGAGTTGGCGGTGGATGCCGCGGCGCACTTCTTCGTCGTTGAGACGGCCGGCCTTGTCCGCCACGCTGAAGGCGAAGAGGTTGTCGTCCACGACGTACTCGACTCGGATCTCATCGTCTTTGCTTAGGCGTTCGAAGGACGCGGCGTGGGATTTGGGCAAGGCTTCGGGCGCGAGGAAGCCGTGGAAGAAGGCGTTGCAGAGGGCTTCTTCGAGCGCGAGGCGATGCTGCGATGGATCGTAATCGTCGCCAAAACGGCTTCGGACAATGTCGGCGATGCGGTCAATCAGATCGTGCATGTCCTGCGGCGTGCGGACCCTCCGCGTGCGGACAGGTTCGGCGGAGCGGCAGTAGGCGGCCAGACTCTGATAGCCGGGCGCCTGGGCGGCGATATCGAGGATCAGCGGTAGCGCCCATTCCTCCTCCAGATACGCGGGATGAAAGAAAAACCGAATCTGGCGGCGATGAACGATGGGAAAGAATTGAGCGGGCGGCTGGCTGTCGCGAAGCAGGCAGATCAACGGCATCATGCGGATCGAATCGTCATCGCCAATATACGCGGCGGCGGCGGGCCTTGATCTCTCGCAATCGGAAGAACCCAACAGCGCGTCGGCGTCATCCAGGAGAGCGAATATCGCGGTCCCCGATTCGCGCGAATCAAGCGCCGCGCGCACGCCATCCGGCGAGGCGCGAACGGCTTCCACGCGCTGCGGCAACCGCGCGATCAGCCGCTCGCAAAGGTTCGCATCGCTGACGGCCACCAGCGCGCGTTGAATGGACGTATATGCAGGCGCGGGTAAGGGCATAAATTAGCGGCTTGTTTGATTCAACCTTATCTTGGGCAAGATCATACATAGGGATGAGACGCCTGTCATTCCAAATCTGACCGGGCGCAGGGCGGAAGGCGTGTCCCAAGGCAGCGAATGAAAGGTGTTATTTATGCGCGCTTCCTCAACATTTGAAAACCACCCATCTTTTGAAATTTTTGCCTGAATGGTTCCGGCTCTGCCGAGTTAAGACGCTCTCCAAGGCGGATTGTTGCACATGACGGAATACTATGACTCTGAAACCGTGGCCGCCTTCGCCGTCGCTTCGGCAGAGGGGCTGGGTCCTGCCGCTTTTTGCCGGATACAGGAAGTCAACGCCGCGTCCGGGCGCGGTTTTATTGAATTCCTCCGCTTGGACCGCCGCCGCATGATGGGCGAATACCGCCTGACGCCGGCGCAGATAAAGGCGATCGCCGAATCCGCTCCTCCAGATGCTATCGCCAAGCTCCTGCATGAAGCGCGCCGCGCGGGAATGCGGCTGATCCTCAGAGGCGCGCCGGATTATCCCGCGCGCCTACTCGAAACGCTGGCCGCTAGCGCGCCTTCGTTTTTATTCATGCAGGGATCGGCGCAGCTATTTGCACGAGGATCGGCGGAGCGATTTGCACGAGGACCGGCGCCGCTATTGGCAGATCATTGCATCGCCGTAATCGGAACGCGCAATCCCACGCGCTGGGGACTGGCCGGGGCGCGCGCCCTGGGCCAAGCCTGCGCGCGCGAAGGCTGGAGCGTCGTCAGCGGCTTTGCGCCGGGCGTGGACCAGGCCGCGCATTGCGCCGCTGTCGAAGCCGGAGGCCGGACAATCCTCGTCCTCTGCTATGGGATGCGCCGCTACCATCCGCTCAAAGCCATCGCCGACGCCGAGCAGGAAGGCCGCGCCGCCGTGATCTCGCAGTTTCCTCTGGAGCAGGAATTTTCAACCCGGACGGCAATGGCGCGCAACCGTGTCGTAGCGGCGTTGGCTGGGCGCGTGGTAGTCGTCGAATCGCAGCGGCGCGGCGGCGCCATGGAAACCGCCCGCATGGCGCGCGAACTGCGGCGTCCGTTATTTGCCCTCAGCGCCGACTCAAAGCGCCCAACACCCGAAGGAAATCAACTCCTCATCGAGCAAGGCGCCCTCCCGCTGATCGCCGGGATGAAAAACAACCGCGTCTTCATTGAATGCGATACATTGTTCTCCCACGAAACGCCGCCCCCTGTCGCCGGGCAGTTGGAATTGATTTGAACTGTCAGGCAGGCGCGGGGCGCCGGACCGAATTATTGCGCGGAGCTTAGCGCTCATATTAATAGATGCGATAACACAAAGTCATCGCGAATACATATGTCAGAGGAAAAGATTCATGCGGATAGGAGGGGCGCCAGCATTTGGAGTGCGGTTGCTTGCTGCCGCTTCAAATGCTGGCGCCGCTTCCGACTGCATTGTTTTCGCTCCTCTGCAAAAATACGTAATCGCAATTCTGAATCGGAGTACATGGTCGTGCGGTCCGGCGTCCTGCGCCTGCCATCGGCCATTATTTTGCTTTTGAAGAACCACTGGCGATTGCCTGTAGAAAATCCTCCACCTGCGCCTCCTCGGGCCATATCGCGCCATCTTTCCAGACAATCTCTCCATTGTCGGCGGCGCCTTGAAGTTCCCAATGTCCCTGACAGCTTTGCACGGCGGAATCCACAAAGCCGTAACTGATCTCGACGATCACGGGAACTCCATCCTTCAAGAGGAAATCGTACGCCATGGACTGGAACTCGCCGCGCTGTGAAATTTGGAAGGCGGTCCGGATGCAGCGCTGGTCAACCGCCGCCGGATCGGTGGATAGATCGCCGCTGCCCGAAGCGCGGAAATCGCTGCCGCGGTTGAAGCGCCGGAAACCAAACGCGCGGTTCCCGATGACGGAAATGCGCGTGTCGAATGTATTGCCGGGCAAAAATTCCTGGAAATAGGCGTAGCCGCGTTCGGGCTTCCACCATGCCGTATTGGGCAGCGGATATTCTGCGCTCCAGATATATCGCATCGAATCCCGCGCCCGCATCGCCGCCTCCAGCGGATGCGCGAACAGCTCAAGCCCGCGCGGTCTGCGATACTCATTCATCAGGTAAGGATAGCAGCCCGTCGTGAAGGCGCGCTGGATAAGCTCCATTGCCTGCGCCGCGCTGTTTACCAAGATCACGTTCGCCGATCCCGCGCCGCTCGAAAACTTGAAGACGACGGGATACGCGGCCTTGCGCGCCCACGACTCCGCCCGCTCCCGATCCCAAAACAGCCACGTCTTCGGCATCGGCGCGCCCAGGGCTTCGAGCAGATAAAACTGCGCAATCTTCTCATCGAAATGCCAGGAAGTGTTCACATTCGGAAAAACCGGAATCTTCAGGCAGCGCTCGATGACGAACAAAATCCGTTGCGCCGACTGCTTGTCTTGGGGAGTGTGAAGCCAGCGCCACATCACGCCGTCGCATCCGCGCGCCTGATCCAGCGCGTCGGGCGCCAGCAGGTCGAGCGCCCGCGTTTCAACTCCCCGCGCGCGCAAAAACCGCTCCCACTTTTCCGAGTAGTTGTCTTTGGCCTGTTCATCGGGGTGAATGCCGATAATCATGGCTTCCTCCCTGCTTTCGTGTGGCGTATCGAGGCTTCGATATGGCGCTTCCATCCATGCGGCGGAATCGCCTGCCGCCCATAGCGCCTGGCCGCCTCATCGAGAGTCAGTGTCCGCCCGTCTGCATGTACCTTGATCGCTTCCGGTTCCTGTTGCGTCAATGGGAATCGGAATTTTCCAAACGCTTCCCTCACCAACGATATCTTCTCGGGATTGAAGCCCATCAGCGCCGCATGAAGCAAATCCGCAAACGGCGATGACGCGGCAAAGGTGACGGCGCCGAGATCGAACGGCTGCGGCGCCAGAGGGCCTTCGCGCTGCCCGGCGACGATCGCGTCCGTCAGCGAATAGATCCTCCTCAGCGGGGCGTCGCTCATGGAACCGTCCGCACGCCCATAAAGCAGGATGCGGTTCAAATCGGCCGTCATGCGCCACACCGTGTCATTGCCGTACCATCCTCCCTCGATCTCCGGATTGCCGATCCAGCGATACCAGCGAAGGAGCGCATAAGCGCGATTGGCCCACTTATGATAAAGAGGAAGGTTGATGTTACGGTTGGCCTGGTCGAGGCAATACTCCGCGAATTCCTTCAACGTGGATGACCCTGGGTAGCAGTCGCCGCCGCGCCGCGCGCCGCCTGTGCGATGATGCGGCAGATAGTCCTTGTTCCCGTTCAGCCCGACCAGATTTTTCAGCGCGCCGGTCAGTCCTGCCTTTCGATGCGTCTTGAGTTTGGGCAGATTCAGAATCACATCAGCCTCGAAGGCCTCGCGACACAACAAATACTGATGGCGCCCCGGGCGGTGCGTTTGCGCGAGCGCGTCCGGATCGTATTGCGTGACGCGGAAGCGGCCCGGCGGATTGGAGACCGGTTCCAAAAGGCTGTCGGCGCCCAAATCAAAAAGCGTATAACGATCCATCGGGCGAAGATCGCTGAAGACGCGCCCGGTTATCGGCGACCCTTCGGCCACCGTCCGGCGGAAATCCAGAACCTCCAGAGGCGCTTCAAGGCGGCGTCCCAACTGCTGCCGCCATGCCGCCGGCGCCACTTGCTCGAACTGGCAGCCCTGCACCGGCGCGTCGCCGAGGATGACGCGCCCGGGCCGCGCCAGCGCCACTTCGTCCAAGACCACTTCAATGAAGGCCGGATGCGTCACCATGCAGTCCATGGTCTGTCCGCTCAAGTTGCGGTCCAGCACCCAATTGGGCTTGAGCAAAACCGTCATGCCCGGTTCGATCAGGTCGGCCAGCGGCGCATGAGGATGCTTCTTCCCCAATCCCGCGGCCAGCAGCGCCGAGCGTATCAGTGACGCGAGCAATTTAGGGTTGCGATAGACGGCGCCCAAAGAATTTTCTTCCGCCGGAGCGACGGCCAAGCCAACTTGAGATTCGATCGCATGCCACGCCATCATTAACTCCGCTTTTCATGCCGCATAGAACCAGGATTCACGATTTTCCCGTCGGCGGCTTTGCTCCCAACCGCATAAATAAACGGCGCAAAGAGCGGCGCGCCCCAATAAATATTTGTCTTCGCCATGCACATCGTCAAAATCTGATGAACTCTTTGCATCGCCGGATCAACCCGCGTCGCCAGCCGCGGCCAGCGAGGATACAATCCCCACGCCACAATCCCCCATGAGAATAATCCCAGAAGCCGGACGCGCGGAAGCTCAAGATGGGCTTGCTCGTAAGCGCGCAGCAGGTCCTTCTTCCCGACGATCTTATGTTTCGCCAAAAGCGCCGGCTGCCATATCCACGCAAGCAGGCCGTGCATGGAGCGAAGATTCGGAACCTCGGTGAAAAGAATTCCGCCCGGCGCCACGAACTTTAGCAATTGTGAAATGACGCCCTGCAAATCCGAGAAGTGTTCGACAAGGCCGAGCGAAAAAACAAGATCGTGCCGGCCGATCTGTGCGGCATCCGCCGCAAAAATATCAACGCAATGGATCTCTCCTTTGACGCCTTCGATCTCCATCCGCCGCCGCGCCAGCGCGCATCCTTCCTCCGAATAATCAATGCCCGCCACTCTTGCGCCGGTGACGGACGCCAGATACGGCAGCCAGCATGAATTGCCGCAGCCAACCTCGAGGATGCTTTTGCATGCGCCGGCGCGCGCCGTTTGCTCCAAGGCATGAGCCAGCGCTTTCTGCTCATAATTGAGCGGCCGCCAGCCGGCGCTATCCACGGCGCTTTGGCGATAGACATCATCCCAATGCCCGCGTCCGGCGATATCATCCGGCGGCGCGGCGAGTTCTTGAGATGGAGGAGAATTTTTCATGGCTTTGCGCGCCCGGCCAAATTATCCTGCGCGCGGTTGAAGATTGATTTCGCCGCCCGATCATACGGCTTGGCATTCTGGCTTTATCCAGCCGTTTTTCAAGAGGTATTTGCTGCCCCATGCGCGTCGCCTTCCTCACACCCGAATACGCGCGTCCCGAAAGCCCCGAAGGAGGCCTGGCCAACTACCTGTCCAAAATTTGCTCCCTCTTGAAGGAACGCGGCCACGATCCGGTTGTCTTCCTCTCGGGGCGCGAGCGGCGCCGGATGCAAATCGAAGGGATTGACGTGATCGAGGCGCCGCCGCCGTCGCGGGCCTTCGAGGCGCTGCGCGGGCCGTTCGGATTGATCCGGCTGCCGCTTCAGCGCTGGATCGCCGCGCGCCATCTGGCCGACGCTTTCGCCGCCGAACACGCCTGCCGCCCTTTCGACGTGATTCAAGCCGCCAATTTCCAGGCTGTGGGTGTGGCCTTGTCCGGACGGGCGCCGGTTCCCGTCGTGGTCCGCGTTTCGAGTGTGGCGCTGTCGGTACTGCGGCGTTTCGACAACAAAAAAGACAGTCCCGCGCTGCGTCTGGCGGATTGGCTGGAATGGCGCGCGATTCGCCGCGCGGACGCCGTTTTTGCGCCGAGCCGCTTTCTGGCCGCATGGCTCGAAAAAAATAAGAGCATTCGCGCGCACGTCATCCGAACGCCGTTTGTTCCGCCTAGCGGAAAAGAAGACCCCGCGTTCTATGATTCGCTCCTTGCCCGCAAGGAATACGTCCTCTATATTGGGCGCATGAACCTGATCAAAGGCGCCGATGTCCTGGCGCTCGCATTGAGGAGCCTCCTGCAGGAGCGGTCCGGCCTCCATGCGGCGTTTGTGGGACCGGATGATATGCTCAGCGATGGCCATCCTGTGAGCGCGTTGATCCGCGATGTGCTCGAACCGTGGAAAGATCGGATTTACCTGCTGCCTCCGCAATCGCGCGAGCGTTTGGCGCCGCTGATCCGCCATGCGCGGCTTGTGGCCGCGCCGTCGCGCTGCGATAATTATCCCAACGCCTGCCTCGAAGCGCAGGCGCTTGGGCGGATCGTCGTGGGAACGCGCAATACCAGCCTGGATGAGATGATCGAGGACGGCGTCACAGGATTTTTAGCCGAGATGGGATCGCCCGATTCGTTTTCGGCAGCATTGGCG
>JAPLSP010000393.1 GCA_026398575.1 Candidatus Sumerlaeota bacterium
TCAATCAAAATCTGCAGAGTTCTCTTGCTCAATTGAAACGCAACCTGCTCTGTATTGGAATCTTCAAGGCCTATTTGAACTATGCCAAGTGGCACAAAACCCTTGCATTGTGGAACAAATTTCGTGATATCATCAGTGGACTTATAATAGTCGTCAAAAACACCTCGGAAATCAACCGCCACCGAGATTGAAGCTAGCCGAGGCAGAACAGATTGCTCATGAACCCGCTGCAGTATAATCGCACGCGCCTCATGCGATGCCGCCTCCTTGAGTTTTGCCAAGAATGTCCTAAAGCAATCATACTTGTCCTTAGGTATAGGCAAGAACTCGGCAAGATCAGCAACAATCACCTCTGGTTCGTCTTTTTCGGCATCTCCTTTAGGAGCAAACTCACGAAGAAAGAACTGGGCAATGTCCATGACGTGATCCAACTGAGCTCTTGGAAGCCCAGTTCTCTCTGATGCTTGATCGTAAACACGTTCCGCTGCTTGTTTGCTCTGCGATTCAAGAGCTGCGAGAGCAAAAGGAGGAATCTCATGAAAAGCTTTTGTTTCAAGCTCAATAAGAACCTGCAAATCCTTCTTGAATTCCGCGGAGCGAGTAATATCGTTCCTGCAAAACAGATTACTTATCATAATTTATCGCCTTTCTATAGTTATGAGGGCGCTCCCGATTAGGACCAAGAATATAGACATTGCGGCGAACAGCTCCACACGTGCATAAATGTCTGGCATTTCGCAAAGAACCATATCCCTTGTTTCGATGAGCGCAAAAGTTGGCATATTATCCGCTTGCACAAACCTTTACCGTAAGAGGAGTATGGCCCATTGAAGGACGAGGTCAAGCGGAAAAAGCAATGTGGAAGAGCAGAAGAGCAGTCAATGAGTCGAATGCCCATTGGGCGCCTAACATCAGGAAGTGCTGCCGCAACGTGGGACGCCCACGCTACCAAAGACCGAACTGCAATCCCTGGAAATCGCCCTTGACACGTCATGGGGCGCCTGCATAACAAACAGGCATGACGCGTCTTGCTTTCTTGATCGTTTTCTTGATTTTTTCCGCATTACAGTTCGAACGGCTTAAGGCCGAGGAGGTTGAACTGCTCAAGCGACCGGCGTGCAATCTTTATACGATCTGCCCCAAGAAGATAGAAGCGACGAGCGAGGATATCCGTCTGTTGGCGCAAAATTTCAGGCTCTTGCATGGGAAGCTGTCCAAGGATCAATTCGAGGCCATCCATAAGATCAATCCCGATTTCAAGTGCCTTGCTTACGTCAACAGCGCCTACACCCGCAGCGTTGAAGAAGCGGGTGTCGTCGAGGCAAACTACCGGCGCGGCATTTGCATGCATCTGTCGGTGGAACTGGTGGAGGCGATTGCTCCGGACCAGATGCGCTCCGGCATGTGCAAGATCGTCCAAGACGTTCCAGGCGCCGCCGTTGTGTCCATTGACGGCTTATCGAAAGACGGCGGCGTGCATTATGATACGCAGGGCCAGATTGAACCCGCGCGGCGTTTTGCAGCCGCGTATCTTGAAATGATCGGCAAGAAGCCCGCATCGGTCTCATTTCCCTTGATTGAACCCGGCGATCTTGGGATAAGGACGCAGGAGCGGGGATGATTGGCGACTGTAGCGGGTGAGATGCGCTCTTTGGGGATGCGCTTTGGTTCCGCCTGCAATGGCAATATGGCGCTGAAATAGGGCCGGATAACGCTCCACACTCTTATACCGCTCCAAGAAATGGCTGATGCGCCATGAGCAACTTGGACATTCAAATCACCGGCGGCAAAACGCAGTTCCTTCCGGGCGAGGAGATCAAGGGCAGGATTTCCTGGAGGCTGGACCCGAAGGACAAGGCGATCGAACTGCGCCTGTTCTGGTTCACAAAGGGCAAAGGAACCGGCGACGTGGGGATCGTCGAGAAGATTCCTTTTGAAAATCCGCTGCCGGAAGGCGCCAGCGATTTCCGTTTCGTGCTGCCGGAATCGCCTCACAGTTTCTCGGGCAAACTGATCTCGCTGATTTGGGCGCTGGAGCTGGTGGCGCGGAAAACCAAAGCGACTAAGCGGGCGGAATTTACGATGGGACCGGACGGCAAGGAAATCCTGATTCATTCATAGCCGAGGCAAGCAATGCCTTGTAAGCGTTCAGTCGCATAATGATGAATTCACCACAGAGGCACAGAGACACCGAGAAATGCATACAGAAAAAAATTGAATAATAGTCTTTGTGATTTTCTCTGTGCCTCGGTGTCTCTGTGGTGATAAATTAGAATTGGATAAAAGATTAAGATGCCTGTTAGAACTACCATCCCGATATCCGGCGGCGGCGGCGGCTTTCTCGGCAAGGGCTGCGCGACTGTTTTCTTTTTTGTTTTTTTTGCGATAGGCGCGGTGGCTACATCGGTTCTGATCGTGGCCGGTTGGCGCGAAGGCCGGAGCTATTTTTGGCCAAAAACCGACTGCCAAATCCTCGCGAGCAAAGTTTCGGAGAGGCTTGAGAGCCGGGGAGGCGGAGAGCCTTACGCCTTTGAAGTTCTCTATTCGTATATGAGCGGCGGGCAAACGCGGCAATCCAGCGTCTATCAACTCGGCTATCAAGGCGCTTCCCAATATGGCGACGTCGCCGCTCTGGTCCGCCAATATCCCGCGGGAGGCACGGCTGTTTGCTATATCAATCCCGAGATTCCATCCAGGGCCGTCCTGCGCCGGCAGGGACTGTGGTTTTTATTCTTTATATTCATTCCGCTGATATTCGTCGCCATCGGCGGCGGCGGAATCTGGTTCACGTGGCGCCCGAAACGCGCCGCCGTTTCCAGCGGCGCTCCTATCATATCGCCGATTTCGCAGACTGCTTCCATCGCGAATCCGCGCAGGATAACCGGGATTGTTTGCTTATTTTTTATGATTGTGGGGATGGCAATTCTCATTCCAATCGCGATCATTCCCTGCGCGCGCATGCTCGCTGCGCGCAGTTGGACGGAAACGCCGTGCAAAATCATCTCGAGCCGCGTCACCTCTCATTCGGGCAAAGGAACCACATACGGCGTTGATATTCTCTATTCCTATATGGTTGGCGGACTGGAGTACCGCTCCAGCCGCTATGCTTTTATCGTCGGTACATCGAGCGGACGCGCGGGCAAGCAGGCGATTGTCAGCCGCTACCGGCCTGATTCGACGGCCTTGTGCTACGTCAATCCCAATGATCCCTATGACGCTGTCCTGTATCGCGGCCTTTCGCCCTTCATGTTGTTTGCGCTGATACCGTTGTTCTTTGTAGTTGCGGGCGGCGCAGGGCTTCTTGTGCTGGCGCGCAAGCCGGCGGCCTTTGCTTCGGCCTCGGCATCTCCGGCTCCGATCGCAGACAGCGGCATGAGATCATTTCTCGGAGGCTATACTCCGGCGCCTTCGCCTGCGTTGGGGCAGCCTGTAACCGCCGGACCGCTCGTTCTGAAGCCGAGCATGGGTCCCGTAGTAAAATTCATCGGCATTCTTATCTTCGCGGGATTTTGGAACAGCATCATTTCCGTCTTCGTCACGCAAATGGTTCGATCATTCATGCGGGGGCGTCCTGAATGGTTTGGGATGATCTTCATGATCCCGTTCCTTGCCGTTGGTTTGGGGCTGATCGTGGCGGCAGGCTATTATTTTCTGCAGATGTTCAATCCACGCCCGATAGTTACGCTCCTGTCATCCCCTCTTTTTCCCGGCAGCCCGCTCAATATCCAGATCACCTTCCGAGGCGCCGTGCGCGGCCTTCGGAAACTGTCGGTATCGCTGGAAGGGCGCGAGGAAGCCACCTATCAGCGCGGCACCACGACCGTGACGGACAAATCCGTCTTCGCCCAATTCATCTTGTTCGAGAGCAGCAACTCACAGCAAATCGCCGGGGCGCGCGGCAGCGCCGTGATTCCCGCCGGCACGATGCATTCGTTCAAGAGCTCCCACAACAAGATCGTCTGGGCGTTGCGGGTGCAGGGCGATATTCCGCGCTGGCCCGACATTAACGAGGAATTCCCGATCAACGTCATGCCGGCGAGGATAAAAAAATAGCCGATCCCTCGCGCGCGGCGCTTTCAATTATGCTGGCAAAAGACAATCCATTTGGCGCCGAGCGCGTCTTGACGGTTCGCTATCGCCTGCGCGGCGCGACGTGGGAGGAGCTCATGGCGCGGCTCGAACGACTGGAGTATCGCGCCGCGATCGTGGGGCCGGAAGGTTCGGGCAAGACCACGCTTCTCGAAGACCTGGCGCCTTGCCTGCGCAAGCGCGGATTCGCCGTGCGGTTTCTACGTTTGGATGACGCGACGCCATATTGGCAGCGTTGGCTGCTACTGCTGAAATATCGCGCCTGGGACGCGAAAACCGTGTTGCTGTTCGACGGCGCGGAATTGGCACCTTCGCCGGCGTGGCGCTGGTTTCGCGCGAGGGCGCGAAGGCGCGCCGCCGGCCTTCTCATCACCTCGCATCGCCCCGGCTTACTGCCCACGCTCATGGAATGCGGGACGACGCCCGAGTTGCTCCAGGAAATCGTCGAGCAACTGCTTCCCGGCGAATCATCCGCGATGGACGAGAAACTCAAGAATCTTTATTCCCGGCATCAAGGAAACTTTCGCCTGGCCTTGCGCGAGCTCTACGATGAATACGCCGGCAAATAATATGAGCAAGAGGGTTAGTCGGACCCGTCGGACCGGTCAGATTCTCAGGGCAGTCGGACTAGTCGGACCGGTCGGACCCGTCGGATGATTGCTTATTCCCCTAAAATCTGAAATTTCATTCTTCGTAAGCCGGCGATTGAGCCAGGTCGTTGAGCTTGATGGGCATGACTACGAACAGCATGCTGTCTTCATCATGCGGCGTCAAGACCGCCGGCGACGTGGCCTTGTTGAGGCACAGATCCACTTTTTCGCTGTCAATCACCTTCATGACGTCCTGCAGATAGCGGTGGTTGAAGACGATTTCGAAATCCATATTGGCCGGCGCCACGACGGCCATCGAGCCGGCGAAAGAGCCACGATCATAGGTCATTGCGGTGATTTCCACTTCGCCGCCCTTGAACTTCAGGATGACGGAGTTGTTCTTCTCATCCGAGATGATCGAGGCGCGGCGCACCACGCTCATGGCCTCGGCGCGATCCAGCGTCACTTTGTATTCGAACTGCTTGGGGATGACCATTTCATAGTTGGGATAGGCGCCTTCGATCTTGTTGCCGATGAAGATCGTGTGATCCAGGTCGAAGCTGACCTGGCGCTGGCCCAGCGTGATTTTGATCTCCCCCTCGTCGGTCAACAGCTTCTGGACTTCCGCCAGCAGTTTATGCGGGATGATGGCCTGGCCGTCCTGTTCGCCGGTGATTTCCGTTGGCTCCTGCGACACATAGCCGAGTTTTTTGCCGTCGGTGGCCACCGTCACCAGTTTTCCCTCCTTCAGATCGAACAGCGCGCCCAGGAGCACCTTGCGCGGATCGCGCACCGGGATGGCGAAGATGACGCTTTCGATGGCGCGGCGCAGGCCTTTCTGCGGCAGGACGAACGTCGTCTGGCTTTCGATGTAGGGCCATTCGGGGAATTTTTCTGGGTCCATCATCGTCAGGCGATAGTTGACGCTGCTGCATTCGATCACGACTGCGCCCTGTTCATCCATGGCGATGGTGATGTCCGTCTCGGGCAGTTCCTTGACCAGGGCCGCGAATTCCCTGGCCGGGACGGTCACGGCGCCTTCGGTTTCGATCTGCGCCTCGATCTTGCAGCGCACGCAGGATTCGCTGTCGCTGGCCATAAAGATGGCGCCGCTTTCTTCGGTGCGAATCAGGATGGTGCTGAGAATTGGCGCGCTATTTTGCGCATTGACGATATTGTGAACCGCCAGTGTCGCCCGCAGCAAATCGGCTTTCTTGATTACGATCTTCATGGTCAAATGTCCTTCATCCAAGTCTGAATGGCGCCCCGGGCGCCGTCAAGCGGGTCATTTTCTACTCCGTGCCAGCGCCGCTGTAAAGGGCGATTTTTAGCCCCGAAAAGGCTTGATTCGCCTGCCGTGCTCGAAGCAATACTTTTGCCCTTAACAATCATTGCCGTCGGAAGGGGTGCGAATTCATGGGGAAGATCACGCGCAAGGACATCCGTCATGATCTTGGGGAAGATATTGTGCTCGAAAAAGGCGCGAAATTGTGGCAGTGGGTGAAGGATCATCAGAATCTGATCACCGCCGTCATCGCAGCCGGTGTCTTCATCTGGATTGCGGTTATCCTGTTTGGCCGCCTTCGCAACAATGCTATTTCGGAAGCGAATTTTAACCTGCTGCGGGCTCAAAGCTCCTTCCTCCAGGGACTGGACACGTTGGATGAAAAAGTCAAGAAAACGCTCATGGACGATTGCGAGCAGAAGCTGTCGGAGGTCGCCAAGAAATTCTCCGGCTCTCCCGTCGGACGGCGCGCGTTGTTCATGTCCGGTGTTTTTCAGTTCCGGCAGATGAATTTCACGGCGGCCCGCAAGAATTTCGAACAGTTCGCGAAGCAGGCGTCGGGCAGCGAAGACCGCGCGCGCGGCGCCATAGCCCAGGGCGTTTGCTATGAGAACGAGTCTTTCATGAAAAGCGATCCCGCGCTCGTGGACAAAGCGCTGGCTTGTTACCGGGAAGGCGGACAATTGGGCGGCGACAATTATGTCAAATATCAAGCGATGATGGATAAGGCGCGGATTCTGGCCCGAAAAATCGAAACCCGCCCGGAAGCCGTGAAACTGCTCGAAGCCGTCATCAAAGGCCGCGAGGAAGTGATGAAAATCGCCAATCCGAAGCCCAAAGAAAAAAGGGAAGCAAATAAGCCCGACCTCCAGGAACTCGAAAACCTGGATGGGTTAACCATGATCAAGGAAGCGCAGGAGACTCTGGAGCGCCTCAAGGGAACGCTATCGGCCGAGACCGCGCCGGCCCAGGGGAAAGACGCCAAGCCATCGAAATGACGACACGCCTCTAAATTCCGCCGGCAGCGTCCATAGCCTGCCCGGAAGCTCTGGTAGCCATGTTCACCGGATTGATACAAGAAATCGGCCGGATCGTAGCGGTGGCGCCGAACGGCGGCGCCGCCCGTTTTGAAATTGCCGCGCCCGTCATGGCGCCGAATCTTGGCCTCGGCGAAAGCGTCGCCGTGGACGGCTGCTGCCTGACGGTGGAAGCGGCAGCCGGGCCCAATTTCAAAGTTTTTGCCTCCTCGGAAACTCTGGCGCGTACCACGTTGAAAAACGCTTTCCCCGGAACGGCTGTCAATCTGGAAAGGGCCTTGACGTTCAGCGAACGATTGGGCGGACATTTTGTCAGCGGGCACGTGGACGGCCAGGGACGCCTTACCGCCGTCCAGTCCCTGGGCGACGGCTCCAGTGTGATGACCTTCGACCTGCCGGAGGAGCTGGCCTCTCTGGCGGTCGCCAAAGGCTCGATCGCCATTGACGGAATCAGCCTGACGATCGCGCGGCTTGAGGTGTCGTTGATCAAAGTGGCCGTGATACCCGAGACGCTTGCGCGCACGACGTTGGGCCGCAAGCGTCCGCGCGACCCCGTCAACATCGAAACCGATCTGCTCGGCAAATATATCCTGCGCCAGATGGAACGGATCGGTTTTGCGATGAATAGCCATGAAACTCGAAGACCCGGCGCCGTGACGATGGACAAATTGACGGAAGCGGGATTTTAGAATGGATGCATCGCAATCGGCATTGATCCTTCCCATCGAAGAAGCCATCGCGGCCTTCCGCAACGGCCAGATGCTGATCATGGTGGACGACGAGGCGCGCGAGAATGAAGGCGACTTCATCCTTCCGGCGCATGCGGTACCACCCCAGGCGATCAATTTCATGGCCATGCACGGGCGCGGCCTGATCTGCCTGCCCGCCACGCGCGAGCGCCTGGAGGAACTGGAGCTGGGGCTGATGGTCTCGCACAATACCGCGCGCCACGGGACGAATTTCACGATTTCCATTGACGCGGTTAAAAACACAACCACGGGAATCTCCGCCGCCGACCGCGCGGAGACGATCCGCGCCTTTATGGACGCCAAAACCAAGCCGGAAGACCTGGGACGTCCGGGTCATGTTTTCCCCCTCATGGCCAAGGCCGGCGGCGTGCTGAGACGCGCCGGACACACGGAGGGCGTCGTGGACCTGTGCCGGTTGGCCGGCGTTTATCCCGCGGGGGTATTGTGCGAAATCCTCAATGAAGACGGCACGATGGCCCGCCTGCCGGAACTACTCGAACTCGCGCGAAAACACGACCTGAAGATCGTGACCATCGAATCGCTGATCGCCTACCGGATGCGCACGGAAAAGCTGGTCAAGCCCGTCGTCACCACGCGCCTGCCCAACGCATACGGCGTCTGGCAGGTGCGCCTGTATGAATATGAATTGGGCGAAGAATTGCACCTGGCGCTCATCATGGGCGATCTGGCCTCCGCCGAGGCGCCGCTGGTGCGCGTGCATTCGCAATGCTTCACGGGCGACACGCTCGGCTCCTTGCGCTGCGAGTGCGGGCCGCAGCTCGACGCCGCCATGCGCCAGATCAGCGAGGAAGGCGTGGGGGTCCTGCTTTATATGCATCACGAGGGGCGCGGCATCGGCCTGAAGGCCAAGCTGATGGCTTACGCGCTCCAGGACGCCGGACGCGACACCGTGGAGGCGAATCTGGAACTGGGATTCAAGGCCGACGAGCGCGACTACGGCGTCGGCGCTCAAATCCTGGCGGATTTGGGATTGAAAAAAATCCGCATCATGACCAACAATCCGCGCAAGATGGTCGGCTTGGAAGGCTACGGCCTGCACATCGTGGACCGTGTGCCCGTCGAGGTCGGCATCTGCGAGGAAAATATGACGTATCTGCGCACCAAGCGCGATAAAATGGGACACTTGTTCAAGACGCTGGAATAGCGTTCCGAGTTCCGAGTTCCGAGTTCCGGGTTCGGAGTTCAACGTTGGGAGTTCAACGTTTGGAGTTCAACGTTTGGAGTTCAACCTTTAGGTTGTGTTTGGAGTTCAACCTTCAGGTTGTGTTTGGAGTTCAAACTTTAGTTTGACGGAGGCGGCACATGCCCAAAGTCCTGGGCCGAAAATGACATCACCGTGGTCTGGGTCCCCGGCTCCTTTGAGATGCCCGTGACCGTCTCGCGCCTGGCGCAGGGCAATAAAAAAGCCGATGCGATCATCTGCGTCGGCGCGGTCATCAAAGGCTCGACGGACCATTATCATTTCGTGGCCAATGAAATGGCCAAAGGCATCGCCCAAGTTTCGCTTGCGAGCGGCATCCCCGTCATCTTTGGCGTCTTGACCACGGACACCATCGAGCAAGCCGTCGAACGCGCCGGGACGAAGCTGGGCAACAAAGGCTTCGACGCCGCCACCGCCGCCATCGAAATGGCCAACCTTTTCAAGCAGCTATAAAAAAAAGAGTACGGGTTAGTCGGACTGGTCAGACGCGTCGGACTCGTCAGACCGGTCGGACGTGCCAAGCAGTCAGACGCGTCGGACCCGTCGGATGCTCGGACCGGTCGGACGCGTCGGATCATCTCTTATTCCCCCAAAATCTCTATCCCATTGATCTGCGGATTCTGGACCTTGGGCGTAAAGCCGATGACGATCTCGCCATTGACCGGCGCCACGCCTTTGAATTCTTTGACGACGGGCTTGCGCGGGCCTTTGGCCTCCTTCAACGGGTCCAGGTCGGTGATGACTTTTTTGCCCTGAAGCGTCACTGAGAAGACGCGCTCCCCTTCGGCGGTAATGGCCTCATAATCTTCGGAGAAGTGAAGGCGCACGGTGTACTTGCCATCCGGCACAGCAAACTTATAGGCTTCCATGCTGTAGTGTTCGGTTTTGTAGATATCCGGGCATTTCGTTCCGGCAACGGGATAGTCGCGCACGACCGTCTTGCCGCCCACCGCGCCCCACTTGGCGCCCGCCTCGAACAACTGGTCCGGCAGCCATTGGCGCCCCATCTCATCGGTGTATTCCTTCTCGCCGCCACAGTTGACACAAATGCAGAATTTCCCAGCCTTGGCGCCGCCTTGGCCGCTTTTTTGATCCGTCGCACAGCCGGCCAGCGCCATCAAGGCCACCGCCGCCAGACACATCATTCCCGCTGATACTTTGCGCATGAGATTCCTCCCTCTCGAAGATCAATGAAATGTACTCAGCAAAAGCTCTGAGGAAATAATACTGCTTCCATCCCTAATACGCAATCGTTCTTTCAGGGATGCCTGGCCTACTTACATCAGTGAAGCGCCGCCGTCCACATTGATCAGCGCGCCGGTGATGTAGTCCGGACCTTCAATCAGGAAACGAACGGTGCGCGCGACGTCGCGGGGAGAACCCGCGCGATGAGCCGGAATGCGGGCCAATGTTTTTTCGATATGCTCGGGGGTATAGTCTTCGGGAAAAAGAATCGCCCCCGGTCCGATGGCGTTGACCTGGATGTTGCGCTCGGCCAGCGTCAAAGCGAGTGTTTGCGTCAGCGTGACCACGCCCGCTTTCGAGACGCAATACGGCAGATACCCGGGCCAGGGATGCGATCCGAAGACGTCGGCGATATTGACGATCTTGCCTTCGTTGCGCAGGATCATCCGGCGCGCCGCCTCCCGGCAACACAGGAAGGTTCCTTTGAGATTGATATTCAGATGATAATCCCAATCCTCTTCGCTCAAGTCAGGGAACGGCGTGCGGCGGAAAACGCCGGCGTTGTTGACCAGGATGTCCAGACGCCCGAACTCCTTGTCAACCGCATCGAACATGGCCGCCACTTGCGCCGAATGCGTCAGGTCGGCCTGAACGGGAAAGACCCGGGCGCCGGCGCGCCCAAGTTGCTCCGCCGCCTGCCGCGCCGCTTCAACGTCGCGGAAATGATGCAGGACGATATGGGCGCCGGCCTCGGCCAATTCCTGCGCGATAGCCCGGCCGACCCTTATGGCCGCGCCCGTCACCAGCGCCACGCGATTCTGGAGCTCCATCGGCCGTCGCTTCCCGAAGTGATCTATGTCGCAAATGCAGTGACGTGTTCTTGCGTAAGGGACAAACGCAATGCGCTCAGGAACGGCGCCAGCTTTTGGAGTAAGGTGGCTTGCCGCCTTCTTTTT
>JAPLSP010000498.1 GCA_026398575.1 Candidatus Sumerlaeota bacterium
TCGAACATGATCAGACCTCCTTGCTCAGGATGTCTGACCTTTGCGCCAAGACTTATGTGTTGTCCAATGAAGCTTTATGCCTCAGAATACAGGGCTTCTCGATACAGACGTTACATAACTGGCTACTACACATAACGCACATTCTGTGTTCGAACACATAATGTGCGTGAATAGCGCAAGCACGGTTCTGAGAGGGGTGGAGATCAACCGCGTCATGGAGTCAGAGTACTTAGGCAAAAATGCGTCAGTGAATTTGTGATTCAGATCACTTGGCGCTCTTGGGCAGCAGGTCCTTGATTGCTTGCCGCAGCTCGCTAATGTTGAAGGGTTTGCTTAAGGCGCGGCGCGCTCCGAAACGCTGGGCCAGTTCCAGATAGCTCTGCGGGCCGACTTTGGCGCCGCCGGACATGGCGATGACGGGGAGCGCGGGAAATTCACGCCGTATCTCCATGATCGTTTCCAAACCTTCCTTATCCGGCATGATGATATCCAGGATCGCCAGATCGGGAAGGCGTTCGCGCACCATCCGCATGACTTCATTGCCGTCACTGGCCAACCCGACTTCATGTCCATCGGCCTCGATGGTTTCGCGCAATATTTGACGGATTACCAATTCATCATCGGCAACCAGAATATACGCCATGATAGATTTCCTTTTGTTTCAAGAGTCATTCAAAAAAACATGTCATACCTCTTTACGCGCCGACGGGAATGATGATAAATGCTTCTGCGGAAAGCAAGCAAGCGTTTTCATGGCTGAATTTCGAGGCTGACTTTCCCCTTGCGCAAAAGCATCCCTGCGCCTTTAATCCATGCGGCGTTATTACTCATGCGGAAAAAAAGAACGGCTTATATATTTTTTTGAAGGAGAAATAGTACCATGCTGATTGATTTCGGCGGCACGAAGGAAGAAGTCATCACCCGCAAAGAATTCCCGCTCGCCAAGGCGCGCAGAATCCTGAAGAACGAAACCATCGCCATTATTGGCTACGGCGTGCAAGGCCCTGCCCAAGGCCTTAATCTCAAGGACAATGGATTCAACGTCATCGCAGGCCAGGCCAGGGAATTCAAGCGCGACTGGGATCGCGCGGTGGCCGATGGATGGAAGCCGGGGAAAACCTTGTTTGATATTGAAGAGGCTTGCGAACGCGGGACGGTCATTCAATTCCTCGTCTCCGACGCCGCTCAGCGTGCGATCTGGCCCACAGTCAAGAAACACTTGAAGCCGGGCGACGCGCTCTATTTCTCGCATGGATTCTCCATTGTTTACTGCAAATGGACCAAGGTGATTCCGCCCAAAGACGTGGATGTCATCATGGTGGCGCCGAAAGGCTCCGGCCTGAACGTCCGCCGCAATTTCCTTTCCGGCGCAGGCATCAACTCCAGTTTTGCCATTGCGCAGGACGCCACGGGTTGCGCTTATGATCGCACTGTGGCACTCGGCATCGGCATCGGCTCGGGCTATCTTTTCCCGACGACCTTCGAAGGCGAAGTCACGAGTGACCTCGTCGGCGAGCGCGGCGTCTTGATGGGCTGCCTGGCGGGCGTGATGGAAGCGCAATACGACACGCTGCGCAAGCACGGCCATTCGCCGAGCGAAGCCTTCAACGAAACGGTCGAGGAGCTGACGCAGAGCCTCATCCGCCTTGTGGACGAAAACGGCATGGACTGGATGTATTCGAACTGCTCGGCCACGGCGCAGCGCGGCGCCTTGGACTGGAAGCCGAAATTCAAGAAAGCCGTCCTGCCTGTTTTTGCCGATCTCTATAAGCGCGTCAAGACCGGCGCCGAGTGCCGGCGTGTCCTCAAGTCCTGCGGTGGCAAGGACTATCAGCAGCTTTTGGGGAAGGAACTGGCCGTGATGCGCGAATCGGAAATGTGGCGCGCCGGCAAAGCCACGCGCGACCTGCGCCCCAAGGAAGCCGCCAAGAAGAACATCAAGTCCGCGAAGGGCACAGGTGGGCGGAAGGGGTAAGGCCAAAAAAACCGAATGAATTCCACCGCCGGAGAGGGTAACCTCTTCGGCGGTTTTGTTAAGGTTTGGCGGGCTGGATTCAAAGGAGCAAAAACATGATCAGGGTTTATGCAGGGGTTTGTCTGTTGTCTTTATTGGCCATGCAGAGTTTTCTTTTCGCTCAGCAAACCGATGTCCAATATCTCTCCGGCAAGGGGATGGATGACGCCGTGCCGTGGGATTTTTTCTGCACGGGGGGAATGAACAGCGGCAAATGGACGAAGATCCCGGTTCCCTCCAATTGGGAACTCCAGGGCTTTGGCGCATACAACTATGGCCATGATAAAAATAAATCCGACGAGCAGGGCAAATACAAACGGTTGTTCGACGTTCCTGAAAGCTGGCGCGGGAAGCGCATCCGCCTTGTGTTCGAGGGTGTCATGACGGACATGGAGGCGTGGATCAACGGCAAGCCCGCCGGGCCGATGCATCAGGGCGGATTCTATCGCTTCAAGTACGACATCACGAGTCTGATCAAGCTCGGCGGCTCGAATTTGATTGAGGTGACCGTGAGCAAGAAATCGGCGAACGCGCGCGTCGAGGACGCTGAACGCATCGCCGACTACTGGGTCTTCGGCGGCATTTATCGCCCGGTTTATCTTGAAGCGCTGCCCGGCGAATTCATTGACTGGACCGCAATTGACGCGCGCGCCGACGGCTCTTTTTCCATGCGCGCATACGTCGAGCGCCCCGCTGCAATGGGCGCTGACCGTCTGCGCGCGCAAATTCTTTCGCTCGATGGCGCCAAGATCGGCGAACCTTTCACCATCGCGCTTCCTGCAAACCAGAACAACGCGACGCTCAAAACCAAGATCGCTTCGCCCAAGCTCTGGACCGCCGAGACGCCGAATCTTTATCGCGTGGAACTGGCGCTGTGCAAAGGCGACAGCGTAATTCACTCCGTGAGCGAGCGCTTCGGCTTCCGCACGATCGAAGTGCGGCGCGGCGATGGGATTTATCTCAACGGCTCGAAAATTCATCTCAAAGGCGTGGACCGCCATAGTTTCTGGCCGGAGTCGGGGCGCTGCCTCAGCCGCAAGCTGTGCCTCGACGACGCGCGCCTCATCAAAGAGATGAACATGAACGCCGTGCGCTGTTCGCATTATCCGCCGGACAAGGCCTTCCTCGATGCCTGCGACGAAGAGGGCATCTACGTCCTCGATGAACTGGCGGGATGGCAGAGGGAACCCTACGATACGCCCGTCGGGAAAAAACTCGTGCGTGAGATGGTTGTGCGTGATGTGAACCATCCCTCGATCCTCTTCTGGGATAACGGCAACGAAGGCGGATGGAACACGGAACTGGACGGCGACTTTGCGATCTATGACCCACAGGCGCGCAACGTGCTGCATCCCTGGATGTTCTTCGGCGACATCAACACGGGACATTATCCAACTTATAGCAAGCTGACCAAATCTCTCGAAGGGCCGGAGATCGTCATGCCGACCGAGTTTCTGCACGGTCTTTATGACGGAGGGATGGGCGCGGGGTTGGATGAATATTGGAAAGCCATGCGGGCCTCCAAGTATGGCGCGGGCGGATTCCTCTGGGTGTTCGCGGACGAAGGCGTCAAGCGGACGGACATGAATGGCATTCTCGACTGCCGTGGCAATCTGGCGCCGGATGGCATCGTCGGAGCGCATCACGAACGCGAAGGCAGTTTTTATTCCGTGAAGGAAATCTGGTCGCCGATACAGACCAACATGAACGCGCTATCGCTCGGCTTCGACGGCGCCATCGAAATCGAGAACCAATACGACTTCACCAATCTGAGCCAATGCGCATTCGAGTGGGAAGTGGCGGATTATTCAGGTCCATCGGATGCGGCGTCGGGGCATAAAGTCGCGGCCAAGGGAAAAATCGCGGGTCCCGCCGCCGCTCCGAATGCCAAAGCGACGATCAAGATTCCACTGCCGCAGGATTGGAAGGAACATGATTGTCTGCGGCTGACCGCGCTGAGTCCATCGGGCGCGCTGCTGTGGACTTGGACCTGGCCGATTCATCCGGTAGGCGCCGAACGCGATAGCCCTGCCGCGGCGATTAAAAAGTCCGCAGCCGCAACGGAAGCGTCCGGTGCGATTCGCGTCGCGGAGGAAGGGGATTTTCTAACGGCGCAGGCGGGCGCCCTCGCTGCGAAATTCGACCGCCGCAATGGCGCCTTGGTCTCCGTTCAGAAAAACGGACAAGCGATTCCGTTTGGCGGCGGGCCGCGCCTGGTGTCGGTTCCCGAGGAAGCATCCGCGCAAGGATCGGCGGGCGCCGGCGTCGTATCCGCTTCCGAAGCAAGGATCGTATCGGTCAAGGCCAGCGGTCACGAAGGCGGAAATAAACCGGAGAATGTGATGGACGGTGATCTCGGCACGCGCTGGTCGGCGGATGGGGTTGGGCAATGGATTACATGCGATTTGGGCGCGGCCATCGAGATCGGGCAGGCATCCATATCATGGCAAAAGGGCGCCTCGCGCGCATCCAAGTTTCAGATTGAATGCTCCCAAGACGGCAAGCAATGGACGCCGGTTTTCGACGGGAAAAGCAGCGGCAAGACGGCTGACCTGGAGCCTTATTCTTTCAAGCCCGTGACGGCGCGCTATGTCCGGATCACCGTCAATGGCAACAGCGAAAGCAAATGGGCCAGCATTCAGGAAATCAAGATCGGCAAGGCGGGCGCCGCCGCCGCCGCAAAGAACGCCGCTGACACCGCCGGCAAACCTGCTGAAGGCGCCGGCGCGGCGCCCAAGGCGGCGGCGCTTATGAAACATCGCATCGAAGGCGGCGCGCTGGTTTTGGAGGGAGAAGGTTGCGGCGGATTCGACTCGCTGCGATGGAAGATGGCGCCGTCCGGGTTGCTGGAGCTGAACTACCGCTACCATCTCAAAGGCGAATTCGACAGCTTCGGAATTTCATTCGACCTGCCCGAAGAACATATAAAAGGCGTCAAGTGGCTGGGGCAGGGGCCGTATCGCGTCTGGAAAAACCGGACGAAAGGAACGACGCTGGACGTTTGGGATCGCGCGTATCAGAAGGATGGCATTCCCGGAACCTGGTGGGGCTATCCGGAATTCAAGGGCTGTTTCGCGGATGTTCGGTGGGCCGTCTTGCGAACGGCGGCCGGACCCGTGACCATCGCAACGAATACGCCCGGACTTTTCATGCGGCTCTATACTCCGCCCGACGGCGAGAAGCCGGGTCCCACAGGCCTCGCCAAGGCATTCCCCAAAGGCGACATTTCGTTTCTGAATGCCATTCCGCCTATCGGATCGAAATTTCATCAAGCAGCCGACAGCGGTCCGCAAGGCCGGCGAACCAAGGCCGAAGGCGCTTATGAAGGCGCATTGAGTTTTTGGATTGGGGAGAAATAATAGAGAATGCGGATGCTACTTGACGATAGCGGATGGAATGTTTGGGCTTAGGGGATTGACAAGGAATTGCTTGACTTGCCCGTATCCTCATTGACAATCCGCCTTCCTGCAAAAACGCGCCATTCGGGAATTGCTTCTATCACTGGGAACCAACTTCAATCACCGGGACGAAAGGGATATTTCATGAAACGCGCATTCGGATCGCATGTCTGGCCGATGATTTTGATTCTGACAGTCTTGTCGTTGACGGCGCTGGCGGATGACTGGCCGCAATGGCGCGGGCCGAACCGCGATTGCGTCAGCCTCGAAACGGGATTGATGAAAGAATGGCCCGCCACAGGTTTGTCGAAAGTCTGGGAAGTTCCGGGAGGCGCGGGCTTTTCGTGTCTGGCCGTGGTCAAGGATCGCGTCTATACGATCTATCAGCGGGACGGCAAGCAGCGGGCGGTTTGTCTGGACGCCCCGACAGGCAAGGAGGTTTGGGGATTGGACATGGCGCCGTACGTGGACGGCATGGGCTATCATGGCCCGCGTTCCACGCCGACGGTGGAGGAGAACCGGGTGTATATCCTCAGCGCGCTGGGCGATATCTATTGCCTGAATGCCGCGGACGGCAAGGAAATCTGGCATGTGGAGACGCTGAAGAAATTCGGCGCGAAAAATCTGCAATGGGCCGACGCCATGTCGCCGCTGATTGACGGCGATAAAGTGCTCCTCAATCCCGGCGAATCGCGCGATGCTTCGATCGTCGCGCTCAACAAGATGACGGGCGAGCTGATCTGGAAGGCGACCGATCCGGCCAAGGGCGGCGCATTCGGGGATATGGCGGGATATTCTTCGCCGGTAATCGCGACGCTGGGCGGAATCCGGCAATATGTCTTTTTCCTCGCCACCGGCGCGGCGGGAATCAAGGCGGACTCCGGCCAGGTTCTCTGGCGCATACCCTGGAAAACGCAATACGACGTCAATGCCGCCACGCCGATCGTCAAGGACGACATGGTCTTCATCACTTCGGGATATAACAGCGGATGCGCCGTATTCAAAATCGCCGCCGCGCAGAACGCGCAAGCCGCTCCGGCCCAAACAGCCACCCAGGTCTGGCGCAACAAGGTGATCCGCAGCCACTTTGGCACGCCGATCCTCTATCAGGACCATCTCTATGGCTTTGATGAAAGCGCGCTCGTTTGCGTGGAGTTCGCCACCGGGAGCGTGAAATGGAAAGACGGGCAATTCGCCAAAGGCTCGCTCGTGATGGCCGGCGGCTTGTTCTACGTCCTTGGCGAGAAAGGCGCTCTGGCACTTGTGCAACCGGACTCCGCGCAGCTGAAGATCATATCCAAATACGAGACCGGGCTGAGCAAAAACCGCTGCTGGACGATGCCCGTCGTGGCCAATGGCAAGCTCTTCGCCCGCGACGAAGCCAAAATCCTCTGCCTGGACGTGAAAGGGAAATAGCGCGCCTACCGCGTCCGACATTCCAGTATTGCAGGGCTTCCGGAGTGGCGCTCTAAACTCCTTGATTCCTGCGTCCGATAAGCTAAAATAGCGTCCGTACGCAGGGCTCATCGCAGGAAGTGGAGGAAGGTTGCGTTTGATGAACGCGCTTGAAAACAAGAACGGCCCCGCCCAGCGGCACATGCCGTATTCGCTGTTCAAGATCTGCGCGGCGATGACCTCGACGCTGGAGCTCGATGAATTGCTGGGCATGATTCTGGACTTGACGCTCAAGGAGCTCCAGGCCGAGCGCGGCTCCATCCTCCTGTATGATGAAGCCAGCGACACCCTGAAGATGCTTGCTGCCCGCGGAATGCCGGAAGAGGTGGCGCGCCGCGGATATATTCCGCGCAAGGGAAGCATCGCCGAATACGTTGTGGATAATAATGAGCCGCTGCTGCTCAATGACGGCATCGCAGACAACCGTTTCACCTCCATTGCGGGGAGCCTGCGGTCCTCGGTATGCTGTCCGTTGCGCTCCAAAGGCAATGTGATCGGCACGCTGAATCTGACGCGTCTGACCGGAGACTGCTTCACGCCCGACGATCTGGACTCGCTCATGATCATGGCCACGCAGGCCGCCGTCGCCATCGAAAACGCCCGCCTCATTCGCGAAAACGTGGAAAGCGAGCGCCTGGCGGCCATCGGGCAGACCGTCTCGGGTATTTCCCATTGCGTCAAAAACATGCTGACCAGCCTCAAAGGCGGCATGTCGCTGGCCGATCTGGGAATCAAGCAAAATGATTGGAGCATCCTCCAGAATGGTTGGAAGATGCTCAACCGCAGCGTCAACCGCATCTCGCTGCTCGTGCTCGACATGCTGGATTTCAGCAAGGAACGCGAACCGTCGCTCCGCCCCTGCAACATGCGCGAAATCCTCGAAGACGCCACCGAGGCGGTGCGATTCGAGGCGGAGAAGTTCGGCATCGCCATCCGGCAGGACCTGCCCGCCGAAGCGCCGAGAGTCCTCGTGGACGGCGACCAAATCTTCCGCTGTATCCTGAACCTGGCCACCAACGCCGTGGACGCCGTTCATTCGACCGAGCGCGAGGACGGCTGGGTTCAAGTTGGCATGAAAATTCAAGCGCCTGAAGGCGCCCCCGCAGATCTGCCGGCCAAAGACCTATCGGGCACAGGCGCGTCGGATGCAAGCGCGCCGCTCACGAGCGTATCGGCCACAGGCGCGCCGGCTGCAAGCGCCTCAGCTGTGAGCGCCTCGGCTGTGAGCGCGCCGGCCGCCAATAAATCGGGTCAGGAAATCATTCTGACGATCTGGGTTGCGGACAATGGCGGCGGCATTCCCGCCGATAAGCAGAAAGATATCTTCAAGCCTTTCTTCAGCACGAAAGGCTCCAAAGGCACAGGCCTCGGCCTTGCCGTCACCCAAAAAGTAGTCCGCGAACATGGCGGCCGCATCGAACTGGACAATGAACCCGGTAAAGGCGTCGCCTTCCGCCTTGTGGTTCCGTGCAAAGCAATAGAATAATGCTCATCCCCTTTCCCATTTGCGCCTCTTTTCTGCTCTCGCCTAATCTTCGTTTGCCCCACCCCCATCTCCCATAACTCCCATAACTCCCATAATTCCCATCCCCATCCCAAGAAAGCTTCACCCCCATGAAAGCCCTTCTCCTAAGCGAATATAAAAATCTATCGCTTCAAGACGTTCCCGATCCCGTCATCGCCCCCGAGGACGCCCTCATCCGCGTCAAGTCCGTTGCGATCTGCGGCAGCGACGTCCACGGCTATGACGGCAGCACCGGACGGCGGATTCCCCCGCTCATCATGGGCCACGAAGCGTCGGGCGAGGTTGCGCAAATCGGCGCCGGGGTCAAAGGGCTGCGCCAAGGCGACCGCGTCACGTTCGACTCGACGGTTTATTGCGGCCAGTGTTTCTTCTGCCAGCGCGGACAGATCAACCTCTGCGACAACCGCCAGGTGCTGGGCGTTTCGTGCGGCGACTACCGCCGTCACGGCGCCTTCGCCGAATACGTCGCCGTCCCGCAGCGCATCATCCATCCGATCCCGGACGATCTGGGTTTCGATCACGCCGCCATGATCGAACCGGTTTCGATCGCGCTGCACGCCGTCAACCGCGCGCGTCCCGCGCTCAATGAAACCGCCGTCGTCGTCGGCGCTGGGATGATCGGCCTTTTCATCATCCAAGCGCTGCGCGCCTCAGGCTGCGGACGCATCATCGCCGTGGACGTGGCAGAAGAAAAATTCGCGCTGGCACGGATGCTGGGCGCGAACGAAGCGCTGAATCCCGGCGACAGCGGCGCCATGGCGCGCATCATGGAACTCTCCGGCAGACGCGGCGCCGATCTGGCCTTCGAGGTCGTGGGAACCGCGCCTGCGCTCCAGACCGCCATCGCCTCCCTGCGCAAAGGCGGCAGGCTTTCGCTGGTCGGTAACCTTACGCTGCGCGTCGAACTGCCGCTACAGACCGTGGTGACGCGCGAACTAACCCTTCTCGGCTCCTGCTCCTCCTGCGGCGACTATCCCGCCGTCATCGCCATGATTGCCCGCGGCGCCATCTCCGTCGCCCCCCTTATTTCCGCCCGCGCCCCCTTATCCGAAGGCCCTCAATGGTTCCAGCGCCTCTACGCCCACGAGCCGGGTTTGATGAAGGTGATTCTGCATCCCTAAGTACCTTGATTCAGAATTGCGATCACGTATTTTTGCCTAAGGGCGAAAACAATGCAGTCGGAAGCGGCGCCAGCATTTGGAGTGCGGTTGCTTGCTGC
>JAPLSP010000676.1 GCA_026398575.1 Candidatus Sumerlaeota bacterium
TCGAACATGATCAGACCTCCTTGCTCAGGATGTCTGACCTTTGCGCCAAGACTTATGTGTTGTCCAATGAAGCTTTATGCCTCAGAATACAGGACTTCTCGATACAGACGTTACATAACTGGCTACTACACATAACGCACACGGCTCCCCGCACGAGCGTTCACCAACTCGGCAACAGATTGACCCGGATGCGGGGCCGGGGAAAAGGAAATTGCGCCTCCATCAGCAGGAATTGATCCCAGTTCATCCGGCGGCCTCCACGACGATTGAGCCAGGCGTGCAACAGCCGTTTGACTTCGTGGCCGTACCGCTGCAAGGCGCGGAAATTGTCCATCACCCCGTAGTAGCAGTAGTGGCCGCGCAGTTTGCGGCAGGTTGCCGCCCACAGGTCGCGCGTGGACAGCTTGTTCCGGTGGAATCGTATCCAGGCCTTGAACGCCGACACCTTGGCGCAAAATTTCTTGCCCGCCGTCGCGCGTTTCATCCGGTAGCGCTTCCCATCGCGGGCGCGCCCGCAGTAGTGCGTGAAGCCCAGAAAGTCGAACGTCTCCGGTCTCCGCCGTTCTTTCCGGCGCGCCGCCGCCGCCGCTTGGGGGCCAAACGCCAGCGCCTTGGTTTTCGTCGGTTCGATTTCCCACCCGTTTGAAAACGCGGCCTTTCCCAGCCGCACCAAGCAACCGCACTCCAAATGCTGGCGCAACTTCTTCAGGCATTACATTTTTTCCCTTCAAAATAATTGCTTGTAAGAATCCTTAAACAAACGGCGCCGGCAATTATTGAATCTATTGCCGGCGCCCCTGGGATTTGGAATGTTCGCGTTCGAGGCAAGAGAGCGCCTCAAACCCGCCGCCGCATCGTCATCATTGACTGAGCGGTTTGCCATTGATCTCGAAATCTCCACTAACGTTGCCTTGCGCCTTCAACTGCCTGGCCAGCCGCTGCGCGCCGGTTTCCTGGAGCCATGCCGCGCCCAGGATGGCAGCCGGCCGACGTGCGCGCGATTGGATGGCGCCGATATTTCCGCGGCGGTCCGCCGGCATGATCTCAATGCTCGGATCGTCCGCAACCGCCGCTCCGGCGAAGAACGCGCCATTGACGCCGGCCATTCCCGCGATCGCGGCGATATCGAGCCGTGTCACATCGCTTGTCGCGTTGGCGCCCGCCACGACCGCAATCGGCGCCGGCTGCGTGGTCGCCAAGGCGTTCGAGGCCGGACGCGCGCCAATATAGCCGCCGACCGGTCCAGCCGTCGAGGCGGAAATGCCCAGAATCCGTCCGCCGGCGATGATCCGCGCCGTATAGAGCGCGTCGACAGGCGCCGGCAGATTGTCAATATCGCCGCCTTCCGCGCAGACGCGCAGATTGCCTTCCACGTTGATCTCGCGAACGGCGATATTCGCCGGGATAACCGCATTGCGCATTGCCAGCGCGCGAGTGATGATCGAAACGTCCTTGTTCGGATACGGAGAGACGCCGCGGGCTGCGGTCGCGGGCACATGCGAGAGGATCGCCGCGCACCGGATGCCGCCGCCAATCGCCGTCAGCCGCGCCACAACGGCGGCCTGGATAACGGACGCGCCCCCGACGCCGATTCCAGCTTCGCAAACGACGGGCGCGGGCTGGGTGTAGCGCCGCGTCTGCGTCATGATGGAGACCGGTTGACCCGGCAGGGCCAGATCGCCCAGCGACACGCCGATCAGACTGATATCCGCCAAGGCGATTTGGCGCGCGTTTGTGGCCAGCGGAGGCAAGAGCGCTCCCGGAGTCGCATGAATGGACGTGACGCAAATCGAGCTCGTGGAGGGCCGCGACTGCATGCGGACCACGCCAATCGCGGGCGCCACGAGGTTCATGGCATAGGCGCCCGGCATCGCAAGGGATCGGATCGCGCCCATGGCCTCGATGGTTCCGGCGCCCTTGCAGGCGACCGAACCTTGCGACCAGACACGCGCCAGCGCGCCGTTCGTCTTGATGCCGGGGATGGGACGCGGGGCTTTGCCCGACGCCAGCGCCTGACGGCTGGACTTGATCGTCAACGCGCCCATCGTGCCCGAGGTCATATCGCTCCATTGAAGCGCGAGGCCGTTTTCCGCCGACAGCGTGGCGCCCGCTGCCAATCCTCTGACCTTGGCTTGCGCGGCCGTCTCAGGATAGTTGAACTTATGCCCGGCGTTGTCGGTGTAAGAGATCAGATAGTCCTCAAACCAATTGCTTGCATAGACCGCCGTCATCGTCACATTGCCATCCAGCAAGATTTCGATGCTGGCCGATTGATTGCCGTGGAATTCGCGGCCATTGCGCAGCCACTTGCGGAAGGTATAGCGATTGTCGGAAGCCGCTCCCACCGTCAGGGTGATCGTGGTGGAGTTGTCAAAGACGCCGGCGCGCGTTCCATTGAACGTCGCAATCACGCCGCGTGTGACGCTGGGATCCATCACCGTGATCGCGATGCTGCAATCCGGAACCGCCGAATCCAGCGTCAACAGGGACTGATTCGCGGCGGCGCCATCCGCAAAGACCGCCGTCATCGTGTAATCGGCGTCCATGGCGACGGACACCATCAGGGCGCTGTTTCCCGCGAAGTCCGCGCCGTCTTTGAGCCACTTGACGAACAGGCCGCCGCCCAAAGGAGCGCTGGCCGGCGCCGTGAGCGTCACTTGTGTCTTTTCAGCATAAACCAAATCGCATGGCGTCAACCGCCCTCCAATGCTGCTCGCATCCAAGGGAGCGACCCTGATTTCAACGCCGCTGTCGGGGTTGGAAGAAGCGAGCGTAAGGGTGTGCGTCGTGACTACAGGCGGTACAGGAGGAGGCGGAGGCGGCGGGGGCGTAACGCTTTCATAAACTGCCGTCATCCGGCAATCCTCATTCATAACCACCTGGACCGTTGGATTCATTCCGTCCCGGCATTCGGCGCCGTTTCTGAGCCACTTTGCAAATTTGCCGGCGACCGTTCCCGTGGCGTTTGGCAAAGCCTGCGGGGCCGTCAGCGTGACCGTCGTTCCTTCAGGATAAGCGAAACTAAACGGCGTTAGGAGGATATTGGGTATTGGAACCGAATTGGGAGCTGGATTTGAAGCCGGATTTAGAGATGGTCTTGGAGATGGAATTGGAGATGGATTTGGAGACGGTCTCAGAGATGGATTGGGAGATGGTCTTGGAGATGGATTGGGAGATGGTCTTGGAGATGGATTTGGAGTGGGATTTGGATTTGGCGCAGGTATTGGCATTACCGCGATGGGCACGCCGCGCTCGGGATTGGCGGACAACACCGTCAGCGTGTGCGTTGTCTTTGACGGAGGAGGCGGCGGAGGAGGCGGTGTCACTCCTTCATAGACCGCGGTCATCTCGATGTCCTCATTCATCACCACCTGGACCATCGGATTTGTTCCGCCCCGGAATTCATTTCCGTTTCTGAGCCACTTTACAAAGCGCCCTGGGATTGCTCCTGCGGGACTCGGCAAAACCTGCGGCGCCGTCAGCGTGACCGTCGTTCCTTCGGGATAAACAAGACTGAACGGCGTCAGCAGAATCGGAATAATCATCGGCGCCGGTCCACTAGGAACTAGCATTGGCATCATCGCGATTGGCACGCCGCGCTCGGGATTGGCGGACAACACGGTCAAGGTGTGCGTGGTCTTTGACGGAGGCGGCGGCGGCGGCGTAGTCTCATACACTGCCGTCAACTGATGATCCTCGCTCATAATCACCGTCACCTGCGTCTTGGGCCATCCTTCGGTGTCGCTGGAACTTCTCATCCACCGGACAAAGCGGGCTTCGCCTGCGTTGGTCATCGGCAGCCGCTCGGGCGCGGTCAACGTGACCGTCGTTCCTTCGGGATATACAAGGTGGAAGGGAGTCAACCGGCTATTAGCGGCGCCGGCAGGATCCAGAGGCGCAACCATAATGGGCACGCCCGTTTGCGGATTGATGGAAAAGACCATCAGCGTATGCGTGGTCACAGGAGGAGGAGGCAGAACGGCCACATACATCGCCTCCATATAATAATCCGCGCTCAGAAGAATCGTTACCTGCGGCGTCTTCCATGATTGGCTGCGGCCATCCACCACCCAGCAGAGAAAACGGAATTCGCAGCCCGAGGCCATCGGGATTCGTTCAGGCGCCGTAAGGGTTATGGTCGTGTTTTCAGGATAGACATTCGTGAACGGGGTCAGACGTGTAGGGCTCAGACTGCCGGGATCAGGTGGATTGATGGCCACCGGCACACCCGGAAGCCGCATGTTTTGAGTGTGATTCCAAGCGTCCACGGTCAGTGTATGCGTGGTCACGGGGGGAGGCGGCGGCGGCGCAACGGTTTCATATACCGCCGTCATCGTATGGTCCATCATCAAGACTACTTTGGTTATCGGATTCGTCCCGCCGTCAAACTCACGCCCATTCCTCAGCCACTTGACAAAGCGCGAGCGGGGTTTGGCGGGGTCGTCGCCCAATATCGCCGGCGCTGTCAGCGTCACCGTCGTGCCGGAAGGATAAACAATGCTGAAAGGCGTCGCTGGATTGCCCGGCATCGCCAATGGATTCGGCGCCACCGCGATGGGCACGCCACGCTCCAGATTGACTGACAGCACCGTCAACGTATGCGTGGTTGGCTGCGGCGGCGCCACGATTTCGTAAACTGCCGTCAGCTGATGATCCGCGCTCATGACGACCGTCACAGCAGGATGCGGCCAATACAGCGTTAATGTGCCGATCAGCCATTGGACAAACTTGGCTTCGCTGCCTCCTGCCAGCGGCACACGCTCCGGCGCGGTAAGCACAACCGTTGTCCCTTCGCAAAATACTTGAGTAAAAGGCGTCGCCATCATGATTTGAATTCCACCCGGCAGCAGCTGGACCGCAATGAGCACGCCGCGTTCCGGATTGACCGACAAGACCGTCAGCGTATGCGTCGTTACGGGCGGTGGCGGCAGGACGGCTTCATAGACCGCCGTCATCGTATGGTCCATCATCAAGATCACTTTGGTTATCGGATTCGTCCCGCCGCTAAATTCCAGCCCATTTCTCAGCCACTTGACAAAGCGGGCGCTGGGATGGACGCTATCGCCTAATATCGGAGGCGCAGAAAGCGTGACGGTCGTGCCTTTGGGATAAACAATATGAAAAGGCGTCAGCAGATTGGGCGATATTCCATTCGATATTGGCTGAACCGCAATAGGCACGCCGCGCTCCGGATTGACGGACAATACCGTCAGCGTATGAGTCGCCACCGGAGTACTCGGGTCAGTCTGCGCAACAGCCCATCCGGCGCCGAATGCCAACAGGCAGAGCGCCATGCATAGGCTTCCTATCCTCGACATCGTCCGATTCGCCATGACTTCAGCTCCTTCTTGAATATGCTTGTTCCCCTGCAATCAATAACTTGTCTGCCGCATCATTCATCTTTCCCGTACGCCTGGCGATTCCGGAGCGCCCATGGGACGCGCGCCTTCAGGCTGCTGCCCGGGACGCCCCTGCGGGGCAACTTGCCCCTGAGGGGGAAGCTGTCCCTGAGGACGGATGGGACGCTGCTGTAAAGGCGCCTGTCCGTCCGGGCGATAAAGCTGTTCGGGACGGGGCGTCATGCCCTGCGGACGGATGGGCTGACCCTGCTGAAGCATCTGTCCCTGCATGGGCCGCTGTCCGGCTTGCTTCTTCAGCTCGCGCAGTTTCCCTTGCTGTTCGGGAGTCAGGATGTTTTTCACTTTGACCAGGAGCGTCATGTGCAACCGCTTGATTTCATTCTCGGCTGTCAGGAGTTTTTCCAGTTGCGCCATGACCTGCTTTTCATCGGGGCGTTCCTGATTCGTGAGCGACTTCATTGCCTCAGCCTCGGCCTGCTGCTTCCATTGCAGGTCCGTGAAGCGCTCCAGCATCTTGCGCATTTCCCCTTTGAGCGCGTCCCGCTGCTTCTCCGTCAGATCGAGGGCTTTTTGATACTGCATCACCAATTCAGGAGGAAAGAAATTCTCAGTCATCATTTCGCCCTGTCCGCCCTCCTGCGGACGGCGCTGCAAAAACTCAGGGGCGGCGCCGACGGGCGGTTGCTGTGGAGGCAGTTGCGGACGATCCGGCGCATCCATGGATGGCCGGTCCGGCGCGCCAACCGGCGGCTTATCCGGCGGCTTATCCGGCGCTCCCGCGAAGGGACGATCCGGCGCGCCAACCGGCGGCTTATCCGGCCCTCCCGCGAAGGGACGATCCGGCGCGCCCGAAGGCGGCTGCTGCGCGCATGCCGCTGCGGCGAAAAAAACCGCGAGAGCGAGCGCTGAAACAAAACCGATTTTCATAAATTGTCCTCCCTTTATGTCTGTTCCGCTTGAGGCGGGAAATTGCCTTTATCCATTGGCGCATGGGTCCATAATTCCAAAGCCTGATTATCAACTTCTTATGTCATTACCACAGCGCGAACGACAACATGTTGTCGGTTCTTGCTATCTGTGCAATCCGCGAAATCCGTGGTAATATTCCAACCACGGATTTCAGATCTCCTTCGCTAGATCTCAGATCCTTTGTCCTTTGCCGGCAATGACGAATCTGACAGAGTCTGCGACTGGGTTTCCCATGCCGCGCGCGGGACCGACAATAGCGCATCCGTCGAGGCCTTCCACTGCGAAAACTTCGCCCAGTCCGTCATGTCGTCCGCCGGCTGACGCAGGCGCCCGTTAATCACCGTCAATAAAACAACCAGAATCATTGCCGTCATTGTGGCGGCTGCCGTCAGGCTTCCCCAGCGTATTCTCAGCCGCATCCTGGGCGAGCGGGCGACGGCAAGGACATGATAATCGGGCGCGCGCAAGGCGTCTGCGCTTCTTTGCTCCTGAAAGAGCCGTCGAAGATGGGTCTCTGGATTATCGGGATTCATGAAAATCCTCCTTGGGTCCGATCAATTCGCGGAGCCGCTGTTTTCCGCGTTCGTAGTGTGTGCGCGCCGAGCCAATGGTGACGCCCATGATTTCCGCCGCTTCGCTCAAACTCATATCCTGATAGAAAACCAGATGAAGCGCTTCTTGCTGGCGGCGCGGCAATTTCGAAAGCGCTTTTTGCAGCACGCTCTGGATTTGCGATTGGTACAGATTCTCCACCGGGCGATCCCCGGAAACGCTTGAATTGTGCGCTCGCTCCAAACGGGCCAGTCCCAGCTTTTGGAGCCAGTGGCGCCGGCGCTCGCCCGCAGCCGTGCGATGGATCACCGCGAACAGCCACGTTTTGAACGCTGCCCGTCCGTCATATCGCGCCCGGCCATCCAGCACTTTCAGATAAGCCGTTTGAAGAAGGTCCTCCGCCTCTTCCGGGCGCCAGCCGCTGCATCGCAACGCCCACCCGAAACTGGCCTCATGGAGTTCCTGAAGGCGCATCCGCAATTCTTGCTCATCCATGGGCCAGCTATGCGCATGAGGTTTATGACTTACAAGTGTGTTATTTGTCGCTGTCATCGGTGGATTATATGACAATTATTTTTCGCCCTCGAATGTTTTTTTGCATCAAATTTTTTCAAACTCCGTTAAGGCATTATCATGCGCCGAGCGACAATATGTTGTCGTTTGCTGTAATCCGTTTAATCTTTTAATCCGTGGTGGCCTTTCTTACCACGGATTAAAAGGATTAACCCGATTTTGTGTTGCGAAGTGGCATACTTTTGCAGCCGGAGTTTGGAAAAATCCTAACTCTCATCGGCAAATTACGCCTTGACCGCTCCCGCAATTCTCTGATTCACTACTCAAAGATTTTTGCATTAAAGGCATGTATGCCTAAACTTTATACTCAAAATATATTAAAATAGGCCAAAACTACCTGCTAGAACATCAAATTGGCCTATTATAATTTCTCAATTAGGAAAAACTATGAAAAACTGCGTTTGTCGCCTTTGCCTATGCTTCATTAGCGTTTGGTGCATTAATTCGAGCCAAGCGCAGCGGACAACTTCCTCATCGGTCATAGCGCTTCCAACCGAAGCCATGATCGCCAAAGATCGCGAGCGCCTGCTTGAAGGCGTTCAGGAAATCGCCGCTCCCGGCGTTCCCGGTCCGCTAAGCATTTTTGGCGACCAAGCGTTTCCCGTCATCGCAGGCAAAATGGGTAAGGGCGCTTATGCGCCCGTTGTCGCCGCTGTGCGCGCCAATAATTACCGCGTTGTCGCATTCGGCCATAATGGCTATTTCGGCAAGGACGCCCTGAGCCAGGCCGATACGGGCCGTTTGATGGAAAACGTGATTCGATGGGGCACCCGCGATGGCCGCCCGGCGCCGCGCATTGCCGCCATTGGGCTCAAGGATTTCGTCACTTGGCTGAAAGGACGCGGGTTTTCGGCTGAAGAGATCGGCGGTGCCAATTGGACGTTGCGCCTCAAGGAATTCGACGTCGTTTGTTGCGCCCCCAGCGATCTGAGAGACAATGAAATTGAAAGCCTTCGGCAGTTCATGACCGGCGGCGGCGGGCTGGTGTGCGCCAACCTGGGCTGGGGATGGCTCCAGACTCACAGCGGCAAGCGCATCACGGATATGCCCGGCAACCGCATGCTGGAAGCGACCGGTATTTTATGGAGCGACGGAACGCTGGAGCGCACCTCGGAGAAGGGCTATCAGGCGCGCGGCGCCTCGCTTGAATTGACGCAGGCCAGCCGCGCGCTCGAAGCCATCGCGGATTCTTCAGACGGCAAAAGCAGACGCAACCCGAGCGAACTGGCGCAGGCTTCGGCTTCGATAACACGCGCGATCCGCACCCTGTCGCCCGACGAAAAAATATTGCGTCCCAAACTGGCCGAGTTGAAGACGCGCTATAAGGACGGCATCGTCCCGACGGACAAAAATCCCGTCACTGCCAAAGACCCGCTCAAGCGCCTGATCTTGACGATGCAGATGGAGGAAGTGAAGGATTTGCCGCCCGAACGCGTCACAGCGCATCCGGCGGGCGATTCGTTTCCTGGCGCAATTCCAGCGGGCGCCGAGCGCATCGCCGCCGCGCCCATTGAGGTGGACACGAGCGTTCCGGCATGGCACAGCACGGGCCTTTACGCGGCGCCGGGACAAATCATCACAGTCGAGGCGCCCGCCGGCCTGGACGCCAAGACAGGCATCAAGGTTCGTATCGGCGCGCATAACGATCATTTATGGGAGTTGGATAAATGGACGCGCTGCCCGGAGATTTGCCGCATCTTCCCCATCGCCGGTGCGGGCGCATACGCGCGCGCCGATAGCGGAGCGAATGCGGAGCGAGGCGCAGGGGCCGGCGTTGCCGCCATGACTAAAGCTGCCAATGCATTCGGCGGGCCCATTTACATCGAGGTTCCGAACAACTGCAAACTGGGAAAAGTAACGTTGACGATTCGCAACGGCGTCGCCGCGCCTTACTTTGTCCGGGATAAAACCTCGCGCGAAGAATGGATCGCAAAAATCCGCAACCGCCCGGCGCCCTGGGCCGAACTCGAAGGACATAATCTCATTCTGACCGTGCCTTCCGAGGTGGTTCGCACGCTCGACGATCCCGAGGCTTTGATGAAATTCTGGGACGACGTTCTGGACGCCGACGCGGACATGAGCGCGCGTCCCAAGCTGCGCGAGCGGCCCGAACGCATGGTCACCGACCGCCAGATCAGCGCCGGATACATGCATGCCGGCTACCCCATCATGACGTGGCTCGACGTGATCCGCGCCATCGTGGATTTGAGCAAACTCAAGAACGGGCGCAACGATTGGGGCTTCTTCCACGAACTGGGACACAATCATCAATCCGGCGATTGGACCTTCGCGGGCACGGGCGAAGTTACCGAGAATCTTTTTTCGCTCTATTGCCTGGAGACCGTCGTCAAAGCGCCCCCCAAGGACTTCCACTCCAATTGCACCCCCGAAGCCCGCGTGAAACAGACGAAGGCTTATTTCGCAAAACCGCCCCAAAGTCGCGAGCTCTTTGACGATCCGTTCGTCGGGCTGCTGCCGTATCAGCAACTCCGCGACGCCTTCGGATGGGACGCCTACAAGAAAGTCTTCGCCGAATATCGCGCGCTGCCCGCCTCCGAGCGCCCCAAGACCGACGAAGAAAAACGCGATCAATGGCTCATCCGCTTTTCCAAAGCCGTGGGAAAAAATCTCGGGCCGTTCTTCCAGACCTGGGGCCTCAAGACTTCCGAGAAAGCCCGCGCTTCGGTGGCGAATCTACCTGCTTGGATGCAGGAAAACTTCCCGCCAAAATAGTGCTGCAACCGTGCGAAAAAGAAAAATGAGCCTATTATGAAGCAGGCTTCGCCCAGAACGCATGAGAATCCCGGCACATGCGGCGGAGACGGGGACGTCATCTCATTTTTCGCTTGCGCCGCGCCTAAACTGCGCCAACGATACCGCCGCAGGATCAAGGCTGGCATGAAGGGTTATCTCACGGCGCCAAGAGAGAGACCGTTCGAGGCAAAGGCAGGCAAAAGGGAGGCGATTCATGGCGCAACTTCAGTTCAAGGGAAAGGCGTTTGTCCAGAATTACCATCTGATGGTGAAGTATCATGAACTCGTCCCCGTCAAGGCAAAAAGTCTGACGGATAAGGTCAGCCTGCGCGACAACCTCATCATCCATGGCGACAACCTCAAGGCGCTGAAAGCCCTTCTGCCGCTTTACGCTCGCAAGATCAAGTGCGTGTACATTGACCCACCTTATAACACCGGCAACGAGGGCTGGATATATAATGACAAAGTCAATTCTCCGATGATGCAGGAGTGGTTGGGCAAGGTTGTTGACCGCGAAGATCTGACCCGCCACGACAAATGGCTCTGCATGATGTTACCTCGACTCAAGTTGCTCCGTGAGTTGATGACCGAAGACGGAGCAATATTCGTCAGCATCGATGATAACGAGATTCACCGCCTTCGGTCATTAATGGATGAGGTGTTCGGTGAGGAAAACCTCGTTTCTTGTGTTGCAGTAAAAGCAAATCCTAGAGGTCGGCAGTCGGACGAGCATATTGCGACCGTGCATGAGTATTGCCTTTGTTACTCAAAGAATGCTGAGTATCTCGAACTGAATGGATTGCCTTTAACTCCTGACGACATCGAAGAATTTGATCAAGAGGATCCAGATGGAAAGAAATGGCGTGAACTTGGACTTAGGCAGCGAGGGGCTGCGTCTTTGCGCGAAGATCGGCCAGATATGTGGTTCCCCATTTATGTAAACCCTGTTACAGGGGAGGTGAGTCTAAAACCCTCTTCCAAGCATTCTGTAGAGGTTGTGCCAAAAAAGTCAGATGGGCGACATGGTCGCTGGATGTGGAGCCCTAAGAAAGTGCAGGATGAGATAGAACGCGTTTACGCACGAACAATCAAGAAGCGACAAGAGTTTGATATCTTCATAAAGGACTATCTAGATCGTAACGGAGAACAAAGGACGACAAAACCTCGGTCCATGTGGATCGACGGTGACGTTAATACCGAGGCCGGAGGAAAGCTGCTTAAAGAAATCTTGGAGAAAAAGACAATAGACTATCCCAAGCCGGTTGGCTTGATTCGCCGCATAGTGCGTATCGCCTCAGAACCCAACTCAATCATTCTTGATTCCTTTGCAGGATCTGGTCCAACCGCGCAAGCCGTACTTGCCCAAAATGCTGAGGACGGTGGGAACCGCCGGTTTATTCTGATCGAATGCGAGGACTATGCGGACACCATCACAGCTGAACGTGTGCGGCGCGTCATCAAGGGCGTGCCATCGGCCAAGGATGCGGCGCTCAAAAAAGGGCTTGGCGGGACGTTCAGCTATTTCGAGCTCGGGAAGGCGATTGATCTCGATGGCCTCCTTTCGGGGAAGGCCATGCCCAGCTACGAAGAGCTTGCCCGCTACGTGTTCTACATAGCGACAGGCGAGGAGTTCGACGAAAGCAAGGTTGACCGAAAGCGCTGCTTTATTGGCGAGAGCCGCGGGCATCAGGTATTCCTCTATTACGAACCGGATATTGAGGCTCTGAAGAATCTCGCGCTGACGTTGGACAGAGCCAAAGCCCTGCCGCCGCTCAAGAAAAACAAGCGGCGACTGGTTTTCGCCCCGACGAAATTCCTCGATCAAGAATACCTTGACCATTTTCAAATAGACTTTGCGCAGTTGCCGTTCGAGATTTATGAGCTGGCGCGGTGATGTATGCAGCTGAAGGAATACCAACGGCGGGCGCTGGAAACGATCAGGGCTTATCTTGAGCACTTGGCCGTTTGGCGCACGAAGGCCCAGGACAATCCCGACTTGGAGATTGAGTTCCCGTCCAAGGCGTGGGAGAAGGCCGGTATTCGCAGCCAGTGTCCGCCGCGCAAGAACGGCCTCGGACAGCCCCTGCCGGTCTTCTGCCTGAAAGTCCCGACGGGCGGCGGCAAGACCCTCCTGGCCGTGAAGACAATTGACCTTGTCAACGCAGTCTATCGCAAACGGCGAACGGGCCTCGTTCTCTGGATCGTCCCGACA
>JAPLSP010000427.1 GCA_026398575.1 Candidatus Sumerlaeota bacterium
ATTCTTTCCGTGGACAGCAATTCCGGCGACGGCAGTTCCTTTGCCGACCAGCAGGCAAATGACTACTACAATATCCAGGGCACCTCGATGGCCAGTCCTTTCACCGCCGGCTGCGCCGCGCTGGTCATTGACGCCCTGCAACAACGCGGCGTGGCGTGGGACTTCACCTCGAGCGCGCGTTCGCGATACGTCAAGATGATCCTCTGCGCCACGGCCACCGAGACGAACGCCACTCGCGAGAACAACTCCAACAATCCGACGCTGGAACGCGCGTCCTCCGGTTCGTTCCCCGCGGGCAAGGACATGTATGAGGGATATGGAATCATCAATCCCGACGCCGCCGTTGAAGCCGCCGCGCTGACCTATCTTCGGGGCCAGACGATTGGCGACACACTGGGCTCGAGCATTGCCGACCGGCGCGCATGGGCGCGAAGAATCACCCTGACGGCGGGGCAGACATTCGTCCCCACCTTGACCAATCCCGCCGGCGGGGACTATGACCTCTATCTCTATAGCGCCACTCCGGCGGCATATGGAACGCCCGTGATCGAGGCCTCCGGCACGAGCGCCGGCAATGGCGGAACGGAAACGTTCTCCTATTCCGCTTCTTCCACGGGCGATCATTTGCTGGTGGCCAAACGCGTTGCCGGCTCGGGGGCGTTCTCCCTGACCAGTCCGGCGCCGTCAACCGTGATCGCCGCTTCCAGCCCGGCGCCCAATTTTACTTTGTACGACTGGAACGTCAGCGAAGGTGGAAAAATGCTCGCGCTGGCGTTCCGGGTCACGGACCCGGGCGGAGATGGATATCCCACAAAAATTGACCGCCTGACCGTGAAGATTGGCGGAACCGCAGGCCATGCCTCCAATGACATCGCATGGGCCGAGCTTCGCGATTCGACCAATCGCCTGGCCACCGCCGCCTCAATCTCGAACTCCCAGATCGTGTTCGGGTCGGCGCCCAATAGCGATAGCGCCGCCCAGTTGGACACCGTTGCCGACAACTCCTGCAAAGGATACACCGTCTATGTCTATCTGGCCGCTTCGCTGCAAGGCGCGAACGGCCAGACCTATAGTTTCGACATGGATGAAACCTGTGTCGGCGTGGATACGGCATCCGGCGGAACGCAGATGAGCGCCGATACGGGCGCTGTCACGGCGGTCGTGGGAACGCTGTTCGTCACGCAACTGGGCGTCTCCATCTCTCCGCTGGCCTGGACCATCGGACCGACGCCGCTCAATGCGGCGGTGGTGTCGGGGGCTTTCTCCGCGACCAACTCAGGGAACCTGTCGGAGGATTTCACGATCAAAGGGACGGATGGCGCCGGCGGCTGGCTGCTGCAATCGGCGCCGGGCGTCAACGCCTACCGCGTCGAGATGGATAAAGGCCGCGACGGCAGTTACGAATTCGCGCTGACAAAGTCCGATCAAACTCTGGCGCAGGACATGGCCACCAGCGGCGCTCAGACATTCGGTTTGCGATACAGCGCGCCAACGTCAGACACGCTGGGCGCCGCGATATCGCAGGGCTTCATCATTACGATCAAGGCTTCAAGGCATGTTCCTTGAAAAATATGCAGGGCAATCTTTCAAAAGGGGGAGCAAGACAATGAAATTCATCAAGGTTGGCTTGGCAGGAGCGCTCATGATCCTGGCATTGGCCGGATTCGCGCGGGCTGCGGACACGACGGCGAGCATCGCCGTAACCGTGTCATTGCAGCCGGTAATCGAGGTTTCTGTATCGCCGGGCACATGGAATATCGGCGCTATTACGCCGTCAAGCGTTTCGGGGCCGACGACGTTCACCGCCACCGTCGGCAATACAGCGACCAAACTGGAGATTATGGCCGCCAATCCCACCGGCAGCGGCTGGACCATCGGCGCCTCTCCCGCGGCGGATGTGTTCCAGGTAGCGGTCAGCGATCCGGCGATAAACCTGACGACCGACTACCAGATTCTTGCCGGCATCGTGACGCATTACGGAAGCCAAGCGTTTGCGCTGACCTATAAGGCCCCAACCAGTGACACAAAAGGCGCCGAAACAGATGAGACTTTTGCGATCACGGTCAGGGCCAGCAGCGCGCCGTAAGATGGGAAACATGGCGCGATGAAAGCGTCTGTCGGAATACGATTTTGTTCCGCAGGCGTGTGGATGAATAGCTAGTTGGATGGACATCTGTCTTAGGCTGTGGAGTTGGGCCGGGAAAGACAGATAGGTTATTATGCAAGGCATTGTTGTCCGAGACAATATTACACAAAGTATCGTTGATCGAGGCGCCATCATGGCTAGGGAATCACAGATCACCTGCCGCGCATGCGCAAGAACGCAAGGCCGGTGTTTCCGGCGCTGGCGATCTTTTGCTGCAGGGGCGCCCTTGCGTATCAGCCTGGCTGCGCTGACCATGGCCGCGCTGGCTGTGGCTGCGCCGTCTCCTTACGCGCTCGCTCAAGGGACGGAAGCGACCATCGTCGTTATCGTCCGGCTGGCGCCCAGCGCGCCTGCCGCGCCCACGATCATCCCCGAACCGTTCTATACTTTCGGCACGCAAAACGAAGTTTCGTGGATCGCGTCGCCTTCGCGCAGCGTCACAACCTATACGATTCAATGTGACAATACTCCAGCTTTTGGCGGGCCGGCGGCGCAGGCGGATGTTTCATCGCCCGCGCTGAGCCAAACCTTTATCAATTTATCCTTG
>JAPLSP010000519.1 GCA_026398575.1 Candidatus Sumerlaeota bacterium
GGGCTGAACAACAAGGCGAAAGTCGCGATGAGAAATAGCTATGGATTTTCGACCTTCAAATGCTTGGAAATTGTGCTCTATCATAAGCTTGGCAAACTACCGGAGCCAAAATTTACCCACAGATTCTTTTAAGGAACCAAACTTATAAAGGCACGTTCTGGTTTGGTATTACAAAAACGGAATATGATAAGTATGCGAATGATAATCTATTCATCGTCTGTATATGCGAAATAGAGCAAAGCCAATATGATTATGTCGTATTTTCGCAGTCGACATTCGAAGAAATAAAAAGCAAAAGCATATTGCAGACAGGACAATGGAAGTTCACGCTTTTGAAGGATTATGAGGATATATATTTTCTCCAGATTAGCAACGTGGGGAAATTAAAACTATCTGATTTTGCAAATTGCTTTGTATACTCTGCATATGAGCATGAACAATCTCAAAATCCTAAACTGGGCGATTCTTATAAAAAGAAGTTCCTGATGCAGCTCCTTCAGTGCAAATAGAATAACATATATAACCCAGGCAAGTATGCGATAAAATTTGACAAATCTGTATTCGGTTAAAATTAAGGAATTTATCACCATGACTACTCTCAATGAAGAAATCCAAGAGATAATTAAGGCGATAGATAAATGTGATCAAAATAGAACGTATCTTCTAGGCTTTCGAATTTTATGCGAAAATTGCCATGGCGAATTTGCGGTTGATGGTGATATCATCAGTGTGATTACTTGCCCCTATTGTGGCGAATATGTGGAAGGCTAAGCTACCCTTATGCTAAAACCGGCCTTTTGCGTCTACATTGATGAATCCGGAGACGAAGGATTCTCTTTTCGTGCCGACGGGTCCGGCAGCCTTCGTTGGCTGGTTCTTTCAGCTATTATCACACCGCGGGAAAAAGATATTGAGCTGGTCAGGCTTCTGTCGGACATTCGATCTCTGCTTGGGAAACAACCCAAACAACAGCTGCATTTTCGCGATCTCAAGCACGAGCAGCGTGTTCCTTATGTGCGGCGGATCGCTGCGGGACCTGCTCGGATTGTGACGGTGCTTATTTATAAACCACTCCTCCGCGATCCGGAAAAATACCAAGCTGAAAAATACCTGCTCTATCGCCATGCCACTCGCTTGTTGTTAGAGCGTGTATCATGGTTTTGCCATGAGCATGGCAAGCATAGCGCCCCCGGCTCCGAGGCGCGGATCATATTTTCAAATCGAAGCAATATGTCTTACGAAGACATTCGCAAGTATTTGCGAACGCTCAAAGCCCAGAGCGATCCCTTGGATGTGCCTATTGAATGGTCTGTCATCAATCCGGAAAAAATCCAAGCAGTGAACCACGATAAGCTAGCTGGTCTGCAAATTGCCGACGCGGTTGCTTCCAGTTTGTTTTATGCTGTAAATCGCAATCGCTATGGAGAGGTGGAAGATCGCTATGCGCGCATTTTGGCGCCTATGCTGTATCGCCATAAAGGCCATGTGTTAGGATATGGCTTAAAATTCTGGCCGGAGGATTGGGAAGTCATTAAATCAAAAAACCCGCACTTAGCGGGTTTTTTGGAATTGGGCGATTTATGAACGCAGGCCCCGGGTTCAAGGATCCCACCCTAACGGGCTGCTGCCGTTTGCCGGCAACCTCTACAAACCCCGCGCTCGCCTGCGCAGCAAAGAGTCTCCCTATAGGATGGTTTGCTGTCAAGCAGATAATTCCCTTATGGCCTCAAATCTCGTCTTGAGAAACCTTTTTAGCGCTTTTCAAGCTAATATCTGATTTCAGCATGCATCAATTTCGTGAAGAATCATACCAACTACCCAAGGAAATAAAAAAATGGGCTTTCTAAAACTCGATGACAAAACCATCGCCATATTTGGGCTGGCGAATAAAAAAAGCGTCGCTTATTTCTGTGCACAGTCGCTTGTGGAGGCGGGAGCGCGCGTTATCCACGTCGTGCAGGATGAAGCGCGGCGGGAGGCGGCGGCCAAGCTTTTTCCGGATTCGGATATTTATATCTGCGACGTTGAACGGCAGGAGGAGATTGACCGCGTGGCGGGCGAGATCGCCCAAAAGCATCCTGTGATCCATGGGTTGGTTCATTCGATCGCCTTCGCCAACTATAGCGAGGGGATGAAATCTTTTCATGAGACGCCGCGACAGGATTTTCTGCAGGCGGTCAATATCTCGTGTTTTTCGCTGATCGCCATCGCCAATGCCTTCAAGGGGCTGCTGGCGCCGGACGCCTCGGTTGTGACGATCTCGATCTCGACGACGCGCATGGCGGCCGAGCAATACGGCTACATGGCGCCGGTCAAGGCTGCGCTCGATTCGGCGGTTTGCTTCCTGGCCAAATCTTTCAGCGCCTTTTCACGCGTGCGGTTCAACGCCGTCTGCCCTGGATTGCTAAAGACTTCGGCTTCGGCGGGCATTCCTGGATATCTCAAGCCCTATCTCTTTGCCGAGCAGGCGACGCTGCGCAAGGAAGCGCTCAAAACGAGCGAAGTGGGAGACGTGGTCGCATTTTTGATGAGCGAGCGATCGAGTGGAATTAATGCGCAGGGGATTGTTGTGGATGCGGGGATGTGCGTTAATTACTTTGATGGCGCGCTGGTGGAGCGGGCGACTAGGATGGATGGATAGGGGAGAGAAATGGGAAATGGGTAAGCCACCTAAAGGTGGAACTACAAGCGCCACCTAAAGGTGGAACTACAAACAGGAACTACGAGCGCCACCTAAAGGCGGAACTACAAGCGCCATCTAAAGATGGAACTACGAACGGGAACTACTAACGCGGATTTTACTTGATCGGCGGGAGGGGGGATGAATAGGATGATTCGGATTTTGGGGTGGCGCCAAAAGTATAAGGTAAGGACAATTCTTGCATCTCGTTTGAGAGGATCGGGCACGAAGCGCTCGCGCCTTGGCATGAAGGTTTTATTATGAGGATCCCTATTGCGGTTGATGGCTATCGCTTTATCATCCCCAGTCTGGCGCTGACGCTTATTTTCGCCTGGTTTGGGTCGCTGTTGTGGCCGGTATGCATTTTGCTGGGGATATTGACGGTGTTTTTGATTTACTTTTTCCGCGACTTTGAGCGGACGACGCCCCGGATCGAAAACGCGATTTTCTCGGGCGGCGACGGGCTGGTGGATGACATCGAGGAGGTGGAAATGCCGGATTTTCCCGGCGGGCGCGCCATGAAAGTGGGTTGTTTCCTGTCGCTCTTCAACTGTCACATCTCCCGCGCGCCGGTTCGGGGCAAAATCCGCGCAATCCAGTATCAAAAGGGAAAATTCCATAATGCGATGGTTCCGGCTTCCAGGACGGAGAACGAAAACAACCGGATACTGATCGAATCGCCCGTCGGGCTGGTGATGATGCGCCAGATCGCGGGATTGGTGGCGCGGCGGATCGTCTGCACGGCCCGAATCGGGCAACAGGTGGAATCGGGCGAGCGGGTGGGGCTGATTCGGATGGGTTCACGGATCGAAGTCTATTTTCCTGTGGAAGCGGAATTGCGGGTGAAGAAGGGCGATAATGTCAAAGCGGGTCTGTCCGTGCTGGCGATTATCAAGGAATAGAGGAACGAGCCGCAATTTGCGAAGCAGTCCGGAGGAACGCGATGAGACGAGTCTATATAATTCCGAACCTGATCACCGCTGCGAGCATGATGTGCGGGATGCTGGCGATTTTTGAGGCGATGGAAGCGACGGCGGCCAGTTATGAAAACGCCTGCTATCTGATCCTGGCGGCGACAATTCTTGATTTCCTCGATGGCAAGGTGGCGCGCATGACGCGGGCGACCAGTTCGTTTGGCTTGCAGTTCGATTCGCTTTCGGACCTTGTGGCCTTTGGCGTGGCGCCGGCGGTGCTGCTCTACAATGTCCTGACTCATTCATTCTCGCTGACGCAGGCGGTCGCCAGCGGCGTCTGCGTTCCCTATGCGATTTGCGGCGCGCTGCGACTCGGGCGGTTCAACGTTCAGGCGATGCAAAAAAGCAGCAGCCACTTCACAGGCCTGCCGATCCCCGGCGCCGCGATGGCGATGGTCGGCCTGAGCTACATGCTGTCGGAGCTCCCGGAATACGAAGAGGCGCGCAGATTGGCGCTTTGCGTCATTCTCGCGCTTGGCTATCTCATGGTCAGCCGCATCCATTACCCCAGCCTCAAGAAGGTGGCGTTCCGGCGGCGCAAGTCCTTCGATATGCTGGTAGCGATGGTTCTGATCGCCGGCCTGTCGCTCATCCTCAAGAATCATTTCCATCTCTTGATGGCGACGGGCGCCTTTGCCTACATGCTGGTCGGGCCGGTCCTGCGGCTCTATTACCTGGTTTCCGGACGCTCGCCGCTGCAGGAAGAAACGCTGGCGCCGGCGGGCGGCGGGATTTCGCCTGCCTCTCATCCAGACGACAAGTAATTCAGCTCAACAAAGCATGAGCAGACTGCTCAAGGGCAGACAGACGATCCTTGGATCATCCACCGCCGCATCGTCCGTCTGAGTGATGAGCAGGGCGAACGGGGCGTTATAGACAGTCTTCTCCAGGAAGGTGCGCAACCCTTCGGTATCGGCAAGCGGATCTATCCGCCTGCGATATTTGATCTCCATGGGAATTCTGAACGTTCCGACAGTCAGCACAAAATCAATCTCGGGTTCGTCCGCGCGCCTGGGGAAATGCGCAAGATCCAACCCGGCAATCGTGGAGAGCGCCGCGCCTGCCGCGCTCTCGGCGATCCGTCCCGCCAGGTCGCTCAGATGCGGTTCTTTTTCCAGAGCGGCCGGCGCCAATGGGATGATTTCCTGAAGCCAGCTGGCGCGCAGCCCATGGTCAATCAGACAGATCATCGAATTGAATGCGAAAAATGCGCTCCGGGCGAATGCCGCGATCGAGCATGTCTTGGATCAAATGCAATTGCGCCGTTGTCTTGCCGATCTGGCGCGGCCCGCGAACAATCACAATCGGGGCCAGTTTCTGATCCAAACGGCGCTGCATCATTTGTACCAGGAAACGGCGCGTTGAAGGCAATGCGGGCATTGGCTTGCCCTGCCACCACGGATTGAAGCGCCGCATATTGCTTTCCATATCCAAGGCCCAATCCGGCTCACGAGAGCGGGAGTCTTGCATTTGTTTACGTGTCATTTTACCGCTCTCTTTCCAGGACGTTTGGCCGGCTTGATAGACGTCAGCATCGCCACCGCCATCGCAGCGATGCCTTCTTCGCGTCCGATGAAGCCGAGTTTCTCGGTCGTCGTGGCTTTGATATTTACGATGCAATCGCTCCCCAGCCGGGCGCGCAGTTTCTCCTGCATCTGCGGCATATACCCCACCAGGCGCGGGCGCTGCGCCAGAATTGTCGCGTCTATCTGCGCCACGCAATAGCCGTCCTGATGCGCCAATGCCACCACGTGATCGAGAAGGAGGAGGCTGTCAATATTTTTGTACCGCAGATCGGTGTCAGGGAAATGCTGTCCGATATCGCCGCGCGCCAACGCGCCCAGAATGGCGTCGCAGACGGCATGGGTCAGCGCGTCCGCGTCGCTATGGCCGAGCAGGCCTTTTTCATGCGGGATTTCGACGCCTCCCAACACCAGGCGCCGGCCCGTGGCAAAGGCGTGAACATCGAACCCCTGGCCGATCCGTATGGGATGTAGCGGCATGGAAAAAAGTCCTTTTCAAGAGATCGTAATTTCGAATACAAGTACTAAGGCCGCTCGCGGCGATTTCTTAGCGGACTCATCAGGACAATGTCCGCAATCCCTTCGTCCTCCTGCCACCCGCAACCCAAATCAATAACTATCATTGGCCTCGCGCGCAGGTCAATCGCAGCCTTGATCGCCGTCTGGTAGGCCGTCCCGCTCCGCCGGGCGGCCATCGCGCGCCAAGGCCGCCCGGCGGAGCGGGACGGCCTACCAGGCGGCGCCAACTCCAACAGACGCGCTGAGCATTTCATGAAACTTGGCGCCTGGCTGTGAGTCGGGAGGCGCCCCCTGTCGCCGTTGTCTTTCGCCCGCCAATACAGCCTTTTCTTTTTTTTGCTTTTCTTGAACCGGCTATTGACCCGGAA
>JAPLSP010000364.1 GCA_026398575.1 Candidatus Sumerlaeota bacterium
TCTTCATGACATGGCTCGCGTCAAATACTATCGTCCCAAGAAACCAAGGCCGCCGCAGCCTCGGGTGACAAAGGGAAATGCAAACAAATGGCAACAAGGCAAAATCCGAAAAACGATAGATCCTTAAGTCAACAGCATTGCGCCTAAAGGCGGGTGCAAAGAAGAGCCTGCTAAAGCAGGCTAAAATTACAAGCGGAAAAGTCATAATCGAATTTATTTCGGACAAGCTTTCATCTCTTTATAAATTCCTGTGATAATCTATTTCATGCGCAGGCGGCTAAAATCAGGCGCGTGGATTGTTCGGTGAATGCGGCGCCGGTGAAATCGCCATAAGTTTGGATGTCGCGGAAGCCGCATTCGCGGAGCAGCGTTGCCAGTTCATCTTCGCCATAAAGGCGGTGGCCGAAAACATATTCCCGCCGCGCGCCGTCGCGCATGGTGATCCAGCGGTTTTCGATCCATGTTTGATCGCGCAGCAAGGCGCGCCGGACCATGAAGAATAGGTCCTTGTTCTCGAAGTACCAATCCTGGCGGCGATGGTTGCGCACGGCCACTTCGCGGCTGAATAAATCCATCACCAGCGCTCCGCCGCTCTTCAGTGAGCGATGCATGGCGAGCAGGGCGCGGCGGTCGTCTTCCGGATCGTCGAAGTAGCCGAACGAGTTGAAGAGATTCAGGACGCAGTCATAGGCGCCGCGCCGTTCGAAGCGCCGCATGTCTTCCTGGATGAATTCGACATCCAGATTTTCCTGTTTTGCGAGGGCGCGCGCCTGTTCGAGATAGGAGGCGGTGATGTCCACTCCCGTTACGCGGAATCCGCGCCGCGCCAATTCCAGGCTATGCCGCCCCGGACCACAACACAAATCCAGAATTGTGGCGCCCGGTTCGAGCGCAGCCAGACGGATGACGCTGTCAATTTCTTGAGCGACCTCGGCCCAAAGTTTCGGAGGAAAAATGAATCCCTTCAGCGTGTCCCAAAGCGCGTCATTGTCGTACCATCCAGCATTGGTGTCAGTTGTTGTCATGGATGAGTTATAGATTTTCCAGAACTGCCATCAGCCGTCCCTCCGGGACTGAAATAATTCAATCATCCTCAACCCACCGTTGAAAACGGTGGGCTATTATCAATTGTCCCTCCGGGACAAATCCTTGAGACAAAGGGGTAGCGGATTGCATCATGTTTAGCTTTTGGCCACTTTTGCCAGAATCTCCCGAATCGGCTGTGCGGCGCGGGCGCGGTGCGAGATTTTATTTTTTTCATCCGCAGGAAGCTCGGCCATGGTTTGGCCGTAGTCCGGCAGATAAAAAACGGGGTCGTAGCCAAAACCGCCGACGCCTGCGGGCTCAAAAGAAATGCGGCCTTCGCAGACTCCGCGGCGGACTTCGGTCTTGCCATCCGGCCACACCAGCGCCATGACGCAGACAAAGCGGGCTGTGCGGCGCGCCTCTTCCACGTTTTGCATCTCGCCAAGCAACTTGACGATGCGGTCGGCGCTGGTTGGGGCGTAGCGATTGGAGTAAACGCCGGGGCGGCCATCCAGGGCGTCAACCTCCAGACCCGAATCATCGGCCAGCGATATCAGCCCGGAGCGCTGCGCCCAAATGCGCGCCTTGATGAGCGCATTGGCTTGATATGTGTCGCCACTCT
>JAPLSP010000522.1 GCA_026398575.1 Candidatus Sumerlaeota bacterium
CGCGGCGTCGCAAAGGCCGCCAAACTGTCCACGCGCACGGCGAAAGAGGGAACCGTCTGTTGCTACATTCATCACTCCGGAAAAGTGGGCGTGCTCCTCGAAGTCAACTGCATCACCGACTTCGTGGCCAAGAACGATGAGTTCCAGACATTTGCGCGCGACATTGCCATGCACATCGCCGCGACCAGTCCGCAGTGGATCAAGAAGGAAGACGTCCCGCAGAGCGTCATCGAGCACGAACTGGAAATCTATCGCGCCAAGGCCTGCCAGGAAGGCAAGCCCGATAAAATCCTCGACAAGATCGCCGAGGGCATGTTGAAAAAGTTCTACACCGATAACTGCCTGCTTGAACAACCCTTCGTCCGCGACGAAGAGCACACTATCGGCGCCATCCTCACGGCCGCCGTCGCCAAGACCGGCGAGAACATCGTCATCTCGCGCTTCTCGCGCTTTGCAGTCGGCGAGGGTGGAGCAAAGGCCGAAGAAGAAGCGGCGACCGCTTGAGCTGAGAGCGAGCGTGCGGCAAGGACCACAAGGACCGCAACGACCGCAAGGACCCCAAGGTTAGCCTTGGGGTCCTTGCCATTTAATGCCAACAGGTTTTGGTCCCTTGGGTCCCTTTTGTCCTTTGCAGTATCAGCGCGCGGAATAGAACACGGATGCGACGGATCGGGCGGATCGCCACGGATTTTTTCATGATCCGTCCCGATCCGCCCGATCCGTCGCATCCGTGTTCTATTCGCCGTTTCGTCTTCCATCTCCCGGGCATACTCCCTTCGCCTTGGCGCAAGGCTTTTGAGTAGCCGAAATACAGAAAAGGCACGCCCAGGAAAGAAGCGATATGAATAACCCCAAGCGGAATGACCAAGGGCGAAAGACCAGATCAATCTGCTGGAAGCAGACATGGCAATATGTCAGGTCAATCCTCGATGCAATGGCGCTTATGGGCTCCAGCGGCAAAGCATTTGAGATCTTTCCATCTCTTCCTTCATCGCCAGTATCATTGACGACCCATCCTGGGTAAGGCGTTTGCAGCAGAAGGGCAGGTTCAGGATTATCAAAAGCTTCCTGTTCGTAGTGCGCGTTGATTCGATTGCAGTCAGGCCTGGTAACCTTTATTTCCTTGCTCATTTGCTGGAAGGCTTCCTTGATCTCTCCCATTTTATCAGTGTGCCGAAAATCTTGAGCGATATAATTCATATCCGGCGCCTTGGTGTTGCGTCCGCTACGAGCTTGACCGGCAGTGGTCTGCCAAAGGCCGTCCAGTTGCTTTAGATCAATGACTTTCTTTAATGCTTCCTCGCACACAACTTCAGGAAGCGCCAAGGTGTTTGCATAGAGGGAATTCGTTCCTGCCATGCTGGGAATCTGCATTGCGGGCGGCATACCAAAATGCGGCGAGGAAACCGGAAGCTCGGAGTAAATGTATTTTACGCTCATCAATCCAAGCAACGCCGCGTCGGGCGATGGGTTGTAGAAGTTGCGATGATACTTCATCATGAAGTCCAACGTGCGCGCCAGCGGGAGCAGGCCTTCTTCATATCCGTCCGTGAGCGAAATCCCCGCGCTCATGGGCGTATTGGGCTGAAGGCGCTTGAGGCGCTCGGACACCCCCGCTCCGGTGGAATTCAGATAATGATCTCCATCATTCGGCATCAGGCGGAAGATTCGATAGCTTTGGGCCAGGCGGGAGATTTCGGAGTATTGCGCCGGGATTTCCAGCAGCCTCGCATCGAGCAAGCGCGGAAGATAAGCGGACTGTTAAGGCAGATAAAGATCAATCGCTACGAGGATTGCAGCTGCCCATAAAATTGCGGATTGCGGATTGCGGATTACGGATTGCGGATTGCGCGTTGAGGGCTGAGTCGGACTGGTCGGAGCCGTCGGACGCGTCGGACCGGTCAGACCAGTCGGACGCGTCGGATCAGCGGAAAATGAAGCCGCCCAACTTCGCTTTAAGAGAGCTGAGCTCTGAATCAGCCATATCCATCCCCTGGCGCTCAATACTGAGAGCGCGAAGATGGCGATGAACAGCACGCGGGGGGGCGCGCGGAAACTGCGCAGCGGCGGCAGGAGCGTTGAGATCAGCCAATGGACAAGCGTGGCGTCGCCCATTGCGAAGACTACTGCCAGCGCGATGGCGCCCGCCCAGAAAACGCCTTCGCGATGCCGGCGGCGGATCGTCCAGATCAGCCCCGCGCCGGCGCCCAGCAGGATCAGCCAGCCCGGATAGCAGCGCGATTCAGCCCACCCCTCCAGCGCCGGGTCCTGCGCAGCCGCCTCGCGCCATGCGTACGGATTGCCGAACAACGCCAGGAGTTTGGGATGCATGGCATAGCGCGCCGCGTAGCGCGGCGGCATATCCGCTCGCGGCGGCCAGGTTTGCCGCACGCTCCAATCGTCAAAAACTCTGAGCGACAGCCGTCCCAGTTCCAGTGTCGGCAGAATCTGCGCCATGCCCAATCCGATGGAAAGCGCCGTTCCGCCCGCCGCGCAGAGCCAGACGCGCTTCCAATGCCGCTCAGGCGCATGGCGGTTGCGCCCCCAAAGCGTCCCCGCCAGCAGATACCCTGCGCTCAACATCAGGGTGAAAATAATCTGCTGCGGATAACCGACAAGCCATTGCATCGCGCCCGTCAGCGCCAGCGCCGCCGCCACGCGCCAGGATGGCCGCCGCAGACAAAACCACATCGCCGTCATCCACCACGGGAACCACGCGATTCCCGCCACGTGATTGACGTGATCCAGATGCCCGACGATGAATTGTCCGCAGGGCAGCGCGAGCGCGCATCCGATGGCGACAGGACGCGGCGCTTTGACGGCGATGCGCAGAAAGACGCACATCCCCAGCGCCATCCACCACAAGTGCGCGAAGCGGAAGAGATTGATTCCAAGCACGCCGTCGTTGAAGGCGATGGCGATCAGATTGAAGGGATAGAGGACCGACATCTGCATCGTGGCCAGGAAAGGCGCGCCGCCGAATGTGTGCGGATTCCAGAGCGGAATGACGCCTTGCGAGAAGGCCTCGCGCGTGAAGGCTTTGGCAGGTAGAAACAAATTCAGCATATCCGCGCCGCCGGAAATCAATCGCCCCGAAAGAAACGGCCAATAAAAAAGGCCGACAAGTATTGCAAGGAAGAATGCGTCGAGCATGAGAGCGCAAAGGGATGGCGCCTCCGGATGCGGCGGAATGCCTGCCGGATGAATGCCGGCGTCTGGGTGTTGCGTCGCAATCTGTGCATTATCTGAGTTCACAATAGGTTCATGCCAGAATAAAATCTATGCGGCTTGGAGCGGCGGCCG
>JAPLSP010000567.1 GCA_026398575.1 Candidatus Sumerlaeota bacterium
CGCCCTCCATGCCGCCATCAAACACGACGCGGCCAGGATGTAATGATTGAACGTAACGGCGAACGGCGTCAGCAGGGAGCCAACGGAAAAAAAAGCCGTCAGCGCGGCGCGCGCGGATGGCGCCAACTTTTTCATCCAAGGATGATCGTAGATCATCCAGAGCAGCCATCCCATCGGCAGCATGACCATGATCAGCGTCAGGACGCGCAGGCAGGTCGCCGTATCCTGCTTCAGCGTATAACCGGCTTTGAAAAGCGCCCAATAGGGGAGCGCGGCGGCTAACTGGAACACCGGAGGCTTGTGCGAGTAAAAGCGATCGCCGATCTTCATCTTGTCAATGGCGCCCAACCAGGTGGAATCGTTGATGCAAAACGTTCCACGCTCAACAAGACTTTCAATCGCCGCCAGATCGCTCTCGACGTTGCCCACCGCTACCGTGGTCTCGATCCATGGGCCATAGAGCGCCGCCGCTGCCGCCATGAAAATCAGGAGCGCCCCACATGAGGCAAACCGTCCGCAGCATTGATTGGCATGGAACAAACGCATGGGTTCAAGGCTCTTTGGGTTTGCGCGCGATCGCCAACAGACCGACGCCGGGATAAGACGCAGGCAGGAAAATATCCAGCAAGCTGACCAGGCGCAGCAAGGGATAGATGAACCGCGACTGCAATCCCTTGACAGCGTGATGAAAGTGCATCATCTCGGATTCGAACAGCATTTGATACCGCTTCATGGCGACGATCTCGAATCCCGCCGCTTCGAGCAATTGGCGGAGCGAGCGCTCGTCGTAATGCCGGTAGTGCCCGAAGGCGCGCAGCAAATCTTCATGCGCCGAGCGCGCAACCACCAGGCCTTGATCCTTTTCTTTCACGAACTCGACGACGCCCGCTTCGCCGCGCTTGTCAGACTTGACCGCCCGCAGCCATGACGCCGGCAGCCATTGAATCAAGCGCGTGAAAACGCGGTGAGGCGGATGGCCGGGAATGGTCGGGACGGTGACAATGAGACGTCCGCCGGGGGCAAGAACGCGATGTAGTTCCGCAACCGCATCCCCATCCCGCTCGATATGTTCGAGGCAATCGAGGATCGTGGCTTTGGTGAAGGCGCCGGAGGCGAGAGCGCACGCTCGCGCGTCGCACACCACCCATCCCATGCGGCACGCGAAGTCGCATGTGGGCGAAACCTCCGATCCGATTGCGCTGCGGTCTGTGTCAATCCCGATGACGCGCGCGCCTCGGACGGCGAACTCGGCGGCCATCGCTCCCGAGCGGCATCCCACGTCCAGAATCACATCGCCATGCGAGGGATGCACCGCATTCAATACCCGCTTCGGCTTGCTCCAAGAGAAAGGCTGACCGAACAGGCGCAGGTAAATCGCGCGCTTGAGCGAGCAATTCGGTTCGCGAGTTTTATATCCGAAGGGAGGCATTGTATGGAAAGCCGGCGTTGCTGGCAGACTGGCAATTTTTGAGATTGCGCCTTTACAAGGAGTATTCCTCGATCTTCCGATAGAGCGTCTTGCGCCCAATGCCCAGGATGCGCGCGGCTTCGGCGCGGTTGCCGCCGCACGAGACCAGTGTCAGACGGATCAGTTCGCGCTCGGCGTCCTTGAGCGTCGAGCCGGAGCGCAGCGTCACCGACTGCGCGGCGTTGGATTCCTGCCGGATTTTTTCCGGCAGATTTTCGGTTTTGATCTCCTTGCCGCGCGACATGACGATGACCGATTCGATGACGTTGTGCAACTCGCGGACGTTGCCGG
>JAPLSP010000261.1 GCA_026398575.1 Candidatus Sumerlaeota bacterium
TTGCGCTTGATCATCCACGGCCCCTCCATGTACTCGGGACTCGTTTTCTTGCCAATATCGCCATTATCTTTGGCGACGATCATCTTGCGCTCGCCCATCAGTTTGATGTCGCCATTGTCAATGCCGCGCAAATCAGCCTCCTGAATATACTCGTTCCCGAAGGGCATGATGGCATAGGTTTTTCCGTCTTCATCGCCAAAGAGCGTACTGTCGCAGCCGGCGCCCTTGAGCCAGGTAATGTGGTTGTATGGGCCGGTGACTTTGTCGGAGACTCCGACGAATGCGACGTACGCGCCGATCTTGCCGCCCTTGTTGTATTCATCCTTGATCCAGTTGTCGGCGGTGAAGATCAGATGAAACCTGCCGTTGAGTTTGTGTATCTCGGAAGCCCAGAAGCGGTGTTTGTAGGGACAGTCATCGGGAAGATCGGAGGACTTGATCAGCCATTTCACAAATTTCCAGTTCTTCAGGTCCGGCGAGGAATACAGCATGATCCCGGGAGGCGAATTGAAGTCGGGCTTTTTCGGATCGCGGCTGTCGCTATGCGTGAAAGGGAAGACGGTGAAGGTCAGATAATACACGTCGCCTTCGCGAATGATCGCAGGATCGCGAAGCTCGGTGACGGTCCTTTCCTTCGTCCCGTCGTTATAGGGATAAGAAAACGCGATGGGATTCTGCCAGGTAAACGGAAGGCCTACGGTCTGCTGGGCCAACGCAGCGCCTTCCGCCATGACCAGCGGCAACGGCATCGCGGATGCGGCCAAGTTCTTATATGTCGGCCCCAAGTGACGTTTGGAGTTGTTTGGAGTTCAACCTTTAGGTTGTGTTTGAAATTCTTTCTCTAATTCCAAGATCATCAAAATTGAAAAACTCAGAAACTTTGGAAAGCGAATTATCCAGAGTTCCTGAGTTTTCATTTCTCAATAGATTGCTCGAACTACCTCGCGGACGCTTCCCGGACCTCCAAGGATTCAAGAACCCAAGAACCAAGAACGACTAAGGGGCCGACGCCGCACGCGCAATCCGGAAGCCGATGCCGGCGATCCCAAGGTTCGGGGTGGTCGATGCGCGTTTTGCCGAGCGGCAATCGCTAGCAACATCGGTCCAGCAGCCGCCGCGAAGGACGCGCCCATATAAGCCGTAGCCAGGGCCAACCGGATTGGTTTGCGGGTCGGAGCTATAAGCCTCGTAGCCGTCATGGCACCATTCCATGACATTCCCGCTCATATCGTAGGCGCCGACGGGACTTGGGCTATTGATCGTCTGCACGGAGCCATTCGGGCTGATATTGACGCCGTTGAACCAGCCTACCGGCGAGGTATAAGGATAGACTGGCGAGGTATAGGGATAGGAAGTCAGGCCCAACGGATTTACATAATCGGGATTGCTATCATAATAATTGCACCGATTCTTGCCCGTCAACGTGTCACTCTGGAAACCGTAAATCCAATGAGTCGTCCCGTTCCACCCCGCCGCCCGTTCCCATTCGGCCTCGGTCGGCAGGCGGTAGCCATTCGTGAACTGAATGCCCGGCGTTCCGGCATCTGTGTCCACCAGCTCCCAGGTCGTAGTATTATAAGCCGGCGTCAAGCCCTCCTTTTCACTCAGCCAGTTACAGAAGACCACCGAGCCATACCATGACACACACACAACCGGATGCGTGGCCATCGCGTAGTACACGCTTCCCGCGCCTGCTCGAGTCTTGGCTGAGAAAACGCCTTCCGAACACAGGATATTGCAGTAGCAATCGGAAATGCCGAGCAACGCTTGTCCTGAGGCAAAAACACTGCCGTTCGTATATGCCCCGCCGCTTGTATCGCCCTTCACATACCCGCGCGCCAGCGCCCAGTTCAGAACGTCGCAATACTGCCCGTTCGTCACCGCATATTTGCCGATCTGATATGCCGAGAGCGTCACCGTATGCGTGAGTTTTTCATCCGAGGAACCGTACTCATCATCGCGGGCACCCATTATGAACGTCCCAGCCGCAACGGGAAGCATCGCCACGGGCAAGCGGGCGCCTTCAGAAGACATCCATGCGGCGTTGAAGGTGATCGTCGTTCCCACCGCCAGAACTTGCGTTTGCGTGGCAGGGGTGTCATATCCCGCCAAGGAAAGGCCCTTCCACGTATAAGCGCCTGCCGGGGCGCTAGAGAACACTCGGTCGTCCGTAAAGGTCTGACCATTGCCGATAAATCCAGCCGGACCAGAGAGCGTCCACTGGGCGGCGCCTGGCATAACATAGAGCAAGATGGTTCCGGGCGCGCTGCCGCTGGTTGCACACGCAACCCGGAAACCGCAGTCGGTGTTCCAGACGTCCGAGCCGCTGGGGAAGCGAGACGCCGAGCGGCAATAGCTGGCAGAATTGTTCCAGCTGCCGCCGCGAAGGACGCGGGATGCGCCGCACACAGGTCCCGTAGGGTCTGTCATATTGCCATCATTATAATAATGTTCATCATACTTGTCGTGGCACCATTCCAAGACGTTTCCGCTCATGTCGTAGGCGCCGACGGGACTCGGGCTGTTGATCGTCTGCACCGAGCCGTTCGGGCTGATATTGATGCCGTTGAACCAGCCTACCGGCGAGGTATTGGGATAGGAAGTCAGGCCCAACGGATTAACATAAGTACCAGTATCATAATTACATCTCGCGGATGAGATACTATCACTCAGGAATCCGTAGATCCAGTGCTTGCTGCCGTCCCACGCTGCCGCGCGTTCTCGCTCAGCCTCCGTCGGCAGGCGGTAGCCATTCGTGAATTGGATGCCCGGCGTCCCGGTGTCGGCATCCACAAGTTCCCAGGTCGCAGTGTTATATGCCGCCGTTAGCCCCTCCTTTTCGCTCAGCCAATTGCAGAAGACCACCGAGCCATGCCATGTCACACCTATAACCGGATGCGTGGCCATCGAATATTGGATGCTACCTGTACCTATTCGTATCTTGGCCGAAAAAGCGCCGCCCGAATACTGAATATTGCAGTAGGGATCCGAAACGTAGATCAAAGCAAGTCCTGCGCTATAGACATAGTGGCCCGTATAGGCGCCGCCGCTCGCGTCGCCTTTGACATACCCGCGCGCCAGCGCCCAATTCAGCACATCGCAATATTGCCCGTTCGTCACCGCGAACTTGCCGATCTGATACGCCGAGAGAGTCACATCATGGCGCGGGAATTCGTCCGAAACGCCGCCCTCGTCATCGCGCGCGCCCATCGTGAACGTCCCGGCCGCGACGGGGAGCATCACGACGGGCTGGCTGGCGCCATCGGCCACAGTCAAGCGAATGGCGATGACGTCGGCGATGTCCACCTTGCCGTCATTTTTCATATCGGCGCGAGCAAGCGCGGCGGTGGAGAGCACGACTTGGCCTTCAAGATGCTGCTGAACGAGAAGCACATCGGACATCGTGACAATCCCATCGCTGGTTACGTCACCCTGAAGCGCGAGCGCAGTTGAAGGCAGGGTAGCGAGGAGCGCCAGCAAAAGCAGCATTAAGAAGCGGCCATGGCTGGCAGATACATCGCGAGCAGAGATACGAAACGCTTGGCGCATGGATGTAACCTGTCTTCCTTGATAATTTTTCAATTCGCTTTAAAGAGGCGGATTCGTTTTCGTGTCAATGGCGCAATCGAAAAATGCTTTTCACCTGTTCGACTTTAATCTTTTTCCTCAACACGCATCTACCAGCGTGTATCAGAAAAGGCCCATAAGAATATCGAGCCCCTTGGAGCTTACCGCCGGTCGGCATGATTACGCAAAGGCCTTGCCGACTCCGGCCTTTATTTAACTTCCAGCAATTCGACTTCGAAGATCAGCGTGGCGTTGGACGGAATGTCGCGGCCTGCGCCGCGTTCGCCATAGGCCAGTTCCGGGGGGATATAGAACTCGAATTTGGCGCCTGCTTTCATCAACTGCACGCCCTCGGTCCATCCGCGAATGACACGATTGAGTGGGAACTCAGCCGGTTCGTTGCGCCGGTAAGAGCTGTCAAACTCCTTGCCGTCAATCGTCGTCCCGCGATAATGCACTTTGACCGTTTCGGTGGGCATGGGAAAATCGCCGGTCCCCTCCCTGAGAACTTTGTATTGCAGCCCGCTTGCCGTAACCACGACGCCTTCCTTCTTTGCGTTCGCTTCGAGGAACGCCTTCCCCTGGGCTTTTTCGTCAATCGCGGGCATGCGCTTCTCCTTGCAATGAAAATTCATAAAACAGATTGATATCAGATTCCCCTGTGGAATACCATCTGATTTTTGACAAATTGCTTCATAACCTTTTTGAATTCGCAAACTCTCAATGCGCGCTCATAGCTGTTGCGCAATCAACTCGACCAAGTCGGCGAGATCAATGACGCCGTCATGATTCACATCAGCTGCTTGGCGCTGCAAGGACGTGAGGCTGGGGATTTTTCCCAAAAGATAATCGCGCAGCAAATCCACGGTCATCGTTGGAGGCGTGACATACGTCTCGGCAAAGGCGCCAACACCGGCGTTATAGTAGGCGCCGCTGGCGGACGTCTCAATTCGAATGGGCCGGATCATGTAGATATTGCGGCCTAGCATTGGCGAATTGTCAACAAAGGCGCGGCCCGGCAAATAAAAACTTGTGATGCGCGTGAAAGGGGCGTCCATGCCGGACGAACGGTAAACGTAGTAGCCCAGGATAGGATCACGCGAGGACGTCCAGGAGAGATATACTCTCGCAGCAGTCTCATTCCATACTGCGGTGACCGAAGTTGCCGGCGCCACGTAAGCCGTGCGCAGCGTGGGATCGCCCATCAATGCCACATGAACTCCGCCACCATTCATGTTGTAGCGCGGAATATACATGGACGAAAGCAGCAAGGCGTGTCCAACCGGTTCACCCAGGCCGCTATGATGAAAGTACCAATGAGGGCGGCCCGCCCAGGCGCATATCAAGCCGTAGGTTGGCAGACACAGCGGCGCGCGCAGGAAATTATTCGAGTTATCCCAATCGCCGAAGTAACTGCCGAAAAGCATCGTGAAGTAGGCGCGATAAGTGTTCGCGGCGAAGTCCGTCGTATTCGCGACGCCGCTGGCGCCGTTATAATTCCCGCCGCCGCATCCATAAGCCCACAGATAATCACTGCGCAAGAGGTGGGATAGGATGCCGGCCCAATATCCCGCCTCGACATTTTGGGCGCCAACCTGCGACGCCAGCCGCCAGCCGCTTTGCGCGAATCCTTCACCCATGCCCGTGAAATTATCGCGCACCATCACGCGCGCCGGCGCCGTCATGATCGCGTTTTTGTAATTGTGGCTCTTGTTCAGATATTGGCGCAGCAGCTCAGTCTCGCTCAATTTAAACGCAGGCATGTTGTAGCAGTCCACGCGGCCAACCATGAGTTCGAGGTCGGATGAAAGATCGGATTGATCGTATTTGCCGTCGCCGGGGATATTGCGGTTGGCTGCACGGCCGGACGCCGTATAGTTGACGCTGGTGTCGGTCCAGGAATCCGTCATCTCTCCATAAAAACAATCGGCGGGCCAGGCGCCAACGTGGTCGCCGTGGCCGTCGGGAGCAATCTGACCGGAATAAGGAACCGGAACGTGCCCGAAAATATACAGCGCTTTGACATTGACCGGATCGGCGTCATAATCGGATTTCAAGAGCGCTTTGATGGAAGCGACGCTGCTGGTGCGGGCGACATCATGACGGATGACCTGCCAACCGTCGCCGGTCAGGTCCAGCATGAGGGTTGCCAACTCAGCCGTCAGCGAAGAGGCGACGGAGGCGTCCGCAAGCAGGATGACCTTGCCGCGATCATCAACCAGCGGAGCGCGAATTCCGGAATAGATATACCCATACCGCCCGTAAGTCGAGGCCTGGTAGAGTTTGTATTCATAAGCCCCGCCCAGACTCACGGAACTGTCCGCATAAAGCGTGGCCGTCGCCGCAACTGTGGCGATGGCCGTGCCCCATGAGGTGTCATCTTTCGCCTTGCGATAGATGGTGATGACTTGGGCGTCCGTGCTCTTGGGCCATTGCAGAGTGATGGTGGGCGGCGTCTCCTGAACGGTGGCGCTGACCTGAAGAGTCTGATTATAAGCATAGGTATTGAGAGACTGCGGCGCGCCGTAACTGTCCGAAGCCTCGACGCGTATCCATGCGATCGTGACCGAAGTGACTTGATTGCCCGGATCCAGGCGCAGCCGGCTGCCGGCGCCTTGAAGCGGAATATAAATGGAATAAGTGTAGAAGGCGGTGCCGCTGGTGATCGTGAATGTGGCTCTGTTGGCGGCGGTGAAGGATGGGCCGAAATAAAGCTCTCCGGTTGCGTTTGTGGGGGGAGTCACGCGCATGTTGAAGCTGACTTTGAAGCTCTGCCAACTGGGACTCGAAGGATAATCCACCGCCGAGCCTTCCAGCCGCGGATCGGTTCCCGTCGAGGCAAAAAGCAGACCCTGGGCTATGATGGAAGCATTCGTGGCCGTTCCGGTCACGACCTAATCCGGCTGGGCAACCTTGAAATCCCAATACTGGAGCGAATTGAGTACTTCGCCGAGAAGCGGGCGCCCCGCATGGCCTGGCAGCGGCGCCTCATCATAATCGGGCAGACGCGGAGGTATTCCGTCCTGCGCAGCTACCGGGACAGAAAACACCTAGCCCCCAAAAGCCTGAATAAAAAACAGACAGATAAAAATCAATGAAGACGGCCGAGCCATGGATAATGCCTCCAGACACGCAAAGTTTTTCCGCTATTACAGTCCTTTGATCCGGGCGCCAATTCTTTGATCCGGATGCTCCGAAACACTTTCGATGAAAGCGTGCGAAAACAGAATTATGGCAGGTTCATCCGCGTGAATACTATCTAATTTTGCGCCGGGTAGGGTCACATTGATCGCTCATATTATCACCGCAAAGAACCTAAGGAACACAAAGAATTAAGTACTCAAAAGAACTAAGTACTCATATTCGCAAATGCGATGACATAACATTATCGCGAATGCTTCTGCCGCGGAAAATACTCATGCGGATAGGAGTGGCGCCAGCATTTGGAGTGCGGTTGCTTGCTGCCGCTTCGCTTTAGCTACGCCAATCGTGGAGATCATCGGAGCCAAAGCGGCAGCAAGCAACCGCACTCCAAATGCTGGCGCCGCTTCAGAGCGCATTGCTTTCGTCCTTTGGGCAAAAATACATCACTGCATTTATGAGTCAGAGCGCTAAGGGGCCGGCACACTGCGCGCCACGCAGAAGCCGACGTTGTTGAGCCAGTTGCCCGGGGTGAGGTTGAGGCGAAACGCCGTCCGGCAGAAGGAAGCGGCATAGAACCAGCCGCCGCCGCGAACGACGCGCGAGCCGCCGCTGTCAGGACCGACTGGATTAATCTGAGGGGCGGAATCATAAGCCGCGTACCAGTCATGGCGCCATTCAAAGATGTTCCCGCTCATGTCGTAGGCGCCGACGGGACTCGGACTATTGATCGTCTGCACGGCGCCGTTCAGGCTGATGTTAACGCCATTGAACCAGCCCACGGGAGACGTATAGGGAACGGAGGTCAGTCCCAACGGATTGGCATAACTAACGCCATCTTTATAGTTGCACTGTGCGGTTGAGATCGTGTCGCTCTGAAAGCCATAAATCCAATGCGTGGCGCCATCCCACGTCGCCGCCCGAATACGTCCCACCGAGAAAGTCCTTCACATACCCGCGCGCCAGCGCCCAATTCAACACGTCGCAATACTGCCCGTTCGTCACCGCATACTTGCCGATTAGATACGCCGAAAGCGTCACGGTATGCGTCGGGTATTCATCCGTATTTCCAACCTCGTCATCCCGCGGCCCCATCGGAAACGTTCCTTCCGGAACGGGAATCATCGCCACAGGCAGGCTGGCGCCGGCGGACGCCGCAAAGCAGATGGCGACGACATCGGCGATATCCACCACTCCGTCATTGTTCATATCCGCGCGAGCGAGCGCATCGGCATCGAGCACGGCCTGGCCTTCCAGGTATTGCTGGACAAGAACCGCATCGCTCAACGAAATGATACCATCGCTGGTAACATCGCCCTGAATCGCCGGCGCGACGGAAGGCAAGGCTGCGAGGAATATCAGCAAAAGGCAAATGATGAAGCGGCCAGGGAGTGTAATTGATACTCGCATTGTGAAATAATTATATCTTCCCTTGATTTGCAGTTTCGCCTTCAGGCGACTGCAGGCGAGGCGGACCTTCGAGCCTTCCTACCAGTCCGCCCCGCCCGGACACCGTTGTTGTTGTTCCTGTTGTCCGGGTTGTTCCTGTTGCTATTCGCCGAGGAACGAAAAACGTGACATACCAAGATTGGCGGCGAATGGTAGGTCGGCCCGCTCCGTCGGGCGACCTCGCGCGCTTATTAACCAGCCGGGCAGTATTGGTGCGCGGCGCCGCCCGACGGAGCGAGCGGCCTGCCGGCGAGCCTACCAGCGGGCGGTTTATTTCCTGCCGCATTATGGGAGGCAGGGGACGGGCGCTTGTTGCTCTTCTCTTTTTTGAGACTCCTTTATGGATTGCAGCTCTTTATCCGACCATGAACCATAAGGCCAATCGCGATAGTCGCAAACCAAGCCGCCTTTGATGGGATTGCGTTGGATGTATTGATGAATACGAATGTCCTGCATCCAAGAGCGCGACCAATGGTCGAAACACTCGTCCTGCCAAAAACGTTTGGCGCTCCGGCCCATAATCCTGCCTGCTTCCCGGCTGGTCCAATGCTTGAAATCGCGAATGGAATCCTCCAAGCCTTTGGCTTTAATCGCAGTGAAAAAATGAATATGGTTCGGCATGATCACATATTCAAATACATCCCATATCTTATTGCGCTGATGGTAGCCGACAGAGGACATAATTATCCGGGCCACTTCTGGGACCGCCAGATATCGAACCTCCGATGCGCGATCCAGCCATGATTCCATCTCCTTGAAGATTTTCCGCCGCAATTCCAGCAATTTGAGCTGCTCCTCCATAAGCCGCTTCAATTCCCCCGATAGTGGGTTGCCCGATAGTAGGTCGCCCGTTCCACGGGCGACCTCGGCCGTCCCACACGCAGCATCATCTGCTCCACAAGCGACACAAAAATCATCCGCCCCCTGCCCTCCCTCTTCAGCATCCAATACCGGATACCACTCACAGTGTCTTTCATGCTTCCGCGCTTCTTCATAATCCCTCTTCATCTTCGCAAGCGCTCGCGACATTTCATGAATCCGCTCAGCAGCTTCTTTTGGAATTGCCCCTGTTAAATGCAAAGTAATGAAATAATACCCTCCGCTCACTTCCCAATGTGGAAGATTTTTTCGATAAAAGCGAATGGTTTCTGGTTTTCGATTCATAAGCTTGAAGCACTCCCGCAGTCCGCTCCATGACCGGCCGCCCGATAGTAGGCTGCCCGCTCTGCCGGGCAGCAAACACATCCTCTTATTCTTTCGCTAAGCCGCCCGAAATGCCGCCCGACGGAGCGAGCGGCCTACTTGCGAGCGGCCTACAAGCAGCCTGCATAAGCGGTCATTGGATGACCCGCATTTCGGAGATGATTCCATCCATCCGATCACCTAGCGTCACCCGCCAATTTTTTGGAAAACGATTCGTTCGCTGCATATACCACAACGCCAAATCGTAGAGACATAAGATCACACGCGGCTCGGATTCGCGGGTAGGATTGCTCATGGGAGACATTTCCTATAAAAACTCGCTGGGGGCTTCGCCCCCAGACCCCCCAAGGATTCAAGGACCCAAGAACCAAGGACCCAAGGGTAGATGTAGCTGCGAATCGCCGCGCGGCAATTGATAGCACGACTGTTCCAACTGCCGCCGCGAAGGACGCGGTAAGTACCGCTGCTTGCTCCAACTGGATTGGTTTGAGCGGCAGAATCATAAGCCGCATACCAATCATGGCACCATTCCCAGACGTTCCCGCTCATGTCATAAGCGCCAACGGGACTCGGGCTGTTGATCGTTTGCACTGAGCCGTTGGGGCTGATGTTGACGCCATTGAACCAGCCGACCGGCGAAGTATAGGGATATGCCATCAACCCCAGAGGATTAACATCCTGAGAGCCATCATAATAATTGCATCTCGTGGAAGAGATGCTATCGCTCTGGAAACCATAAACCCAGTGCGTCGTCCCGTTCCATCCCGCCGCGCGCTCCCGTTCGGCCTCCGTCGGCAGGCGATAGCCGTTCGTGCATTGGAGGCCCGCCGTCCCGCTGTCGGCATCAATCAATTCCCAAGTCGTTGTGTTATACGACGGCGTCAGTCCCTCCTTCTCGCTCAACCAATTGCAGAAGACAACGGAACCATACCACGTCACATCTACCACCGGATGCGTGGCCATCGAGTATTGCACACTGCCCGCGCCGGTTCGAGTCTTGGCCGAAAACATGCCGCCTGAATACTGGATATTGCAATCGCTGTCCGAAACGTAGAGCAACGTTTGTCCGGCGGCATAGACCTCGCCGCCCGTATAGCCGCCGCCGCTCCCGTCGCCCTTCACATACCCGCGCGCCAGCGCCCAATTTAGCACGTCGCAATACTGTCCGTTCGTCGCCGGGAACTTGCCGATCTGATAAGCCGAAAGCGTGACATCATGGCGCGGGAACTCATTCCAATAGCCGCCCTCATCATCGCGCGCGCCCATCGTAAAGGTCCCGGCCGGGACGGGGAGCATTGCGATGGGCAGGCTGGCGCCGTCGGCCACACCCAACCGGAGGGCGATGAGGTCAGCGATGTCCACTTTGCCGTCATTGTTCATATCAGCGCGGGCGAGGGCGACGGCGTCAAGCACAGCTTGGCCTTCCAGGTACTGCTGGAGAAGAAGCGCGTCACTCATTGTGATGATCCCGTCGCTGGTTACGTCGCCCTGAAGCGCGGGCGCTGCGGAGGGCAAGGCGGCAAGAAGCGCCAGCAAAAGCAGGATGATGAAGCGGCCAGGGATCGTCTGGGTGCCGCGAGCGGAGATGTATTTCGCTTTACGCATGGGTGGAACCTGCCTTCCTTTAGAATTTTTCATTTCGCTTTATTTCAATTCCTTGATCCTGATATTCCGAAACGCCTCGGCCGAGCCGTGGCCGAGGAAGCCGATGCGGCCTTTTTCGCGGAGGAGGCCGGGGTGTTTTTTGTGGTCGGGGGGTTCGGGGGTGCTGGCTTCTTTGAGGTCGCCTTCGGTGATGGTTTCGCCGTTGAGGATGATTTTGATCTTCGTGCCTTTGAGGATGATCTCTTCCTGGTTCCACTCCCCCAGCGGTTTTTGAAAGCCGCGCTTGCAGGGGAGGACGCCATAGACGGAGCCGTGATATTGGTAGGGATTCAGGCTTTTGTATTTGGGGGATGAATCGTCCAGGACCTGGATTTCCATCCCGCCATAGGCGGCGTCGCCCTGAAGCGGGGCGCGGAGGCCGACGCCGTTGTTTCCGCCGGAGGTGATCTGGACGTCGAACTTCAGATCAAAGTCGCTGTATTCATCTTCCGTATAGAGGTTGCCGCCTTTGCTGGGGATGCAGACGATAGCGCCATCCTTGACCTCGTAGCCTTTGACGGCGCCGACCCATCCGTCCAGATCCTTGCCATTGAAGAGCGGGATGAAGCCTTCGGCGTCAGGCTGCGGTTTAATGCGCGGCGGACGCGAGGCGATCTCTTCTTCGAGCGTTTTGGGCGGCGCCGGCGCCGTGCCTGCGGCATAGACCATGACTTCATTGAGATGCACGGCTTCGTTGGCGCTGTTCTTCAGGATGTTGACCCGGACGTAGCGCGCCTCGACCGCAGGGAAGGTCAGGCGGTCGCCTTGAGGCATGGCGGGCGTCGCTATGGCGCTCTTATCCGCGACAGTTTTCCATTCTTGTTCATCCGTGGATACATCCACCTTGTACGAATAATAGCGCGAGCCATCGGAGAAGAAGTTGATGTGAACCGCGTCAATCTTTTGCGCCTGTCCCAAATCCACCTGCCACCAGCAAGGCCAGGCAGCGCCCCACCAGCCTGTATCGTTGCCGATATTGCCATCCACAGCGCTCTCGGGCGCATGATTGGCTTGCTGCTTGACCGACGTTTTCACCGCCCTGCCTTTGGCCAGATTCAGTTCGACGGCTACCGAGACGGAGGGAGAAACGGAGGAAGCGGAAGAGACCGGCGTATCCGTGCTGGAGGAAGTGGTCGTGGGGAGCTTGGGGGCGGCAGGCTTGGGCGCGGCTGGCTTGGCCGTGGGAATGATAACGGTCTCGAATTCTTTTTTCAGCTTCGCATCGAATTCGGCTGTGCGCGGAATTTCGCGGATAAAGACGTTGCGGAAATAAACCGGATTGCCGTGGCATTGCAGCTCGATCTGTTCGCGCGGGAATATCTTGCGCGAGCGGTCCCAGTAGTTCTCGATGACGGTGTCATCCACGACCAGTTCGCCGTTGAGATAAACCGTCACGCGCTCGCCCACCATCTTGAACTGGAAATGGTTCCACTCGCCCGTGGGCTTGTCGGCGATCTTGAGCGCATCCTTCGGGTTCTTCTGGTTGTTATAAAGCCCGCCCGAGCCAATTTTATGTTGCACAGGATCCCAGATCTGGACCTGCGGCGAGCCGCGCAGATAAACACCGCTGTCGCCACGCGGCTGGATTTTCCAATCCACCATCATCTCGAAATCGCCGTAGTCGTTGCGCGCCGTGGCCAGGCTGTGGCCTTTGCCGTCGAACAGCAGCAGCCCATCCGTGGTTATGGACCAATGCTTGCGCATGTCATCATCGGCTTTTTGCTGCTCTTTCTCCAAGGCGTCGGGTTTGAGCGCCTGACGCTTGGCGGGATTGTCATTCGGACCGAACAGCAGCCCCTTCCATCCCGTTAGATCCTTGCCGTTGTACTGCGCCGTGAATCCGGCGGGCGGAGCATTGAGCTCGCCTTCATACTTGGCGGCAATCGGCCCTTCGATCTTGCTGGCGCCAACGGGCGTGACGGCGGGAACGGTTTCCACGGGCGCGGCGGGAGCAGCTTGCGCAACTTCAACCGACTCAGACCCGGTTGCCGACGCGGCGGAGCCAGCCGGCCCAAACACCTGAAACTCCCGGACGTGAACGGCCTCATTCGAGCTGTTCTTGAGAACATTCAGCCGCACGTAGCGCGCATCCACGGAATCGAATGAATGCGAAAAGCCATTTTCATTGGAGGGCGTTGTGATGGCGCTGGCATCAGTGGCGGTTTTCCACGTTTGGCCGTCCATCGAAACTTCGATCTTGTATTGATAGTAGCGATTCTCCCCCACAAAGAAATAGACCCGCGCCCGTGCGACTTTTTGCGCCGAGCCCAAATCCACCTGCAGCCAGCAAGGCCAGTTGGCGCCAAACCACGCCGACTCATTGCTGATTTTTCCATCTACGATCAGATCGGGCTTGCGGTTCCCTTGTGATTTCACGTTGGTCTTCACCGGCTTGTTCAGCGCCAGATTCGTTCCCCCTTCATTCACGGAAGAGGAGGAGGGGGAGGAGGAGGAGGCCGGGGCGCCGGTCAGCGTCCTGAGATAGTCTTTTGCTTTTTGCTTGAGGCCTTGATTGCTGGTTATTTCCGCTGCCTTGGTCAACGCCGCGACGACTTCATTCCCCTTCAATCCGGCTTTTTTATCGGCGGGAAGAGCAATCGTGATTACCGCCATGGAGGCCTCATTTTTCAGGTCCGCATCATCGAGATACGAGGCGGCCAGTTGCAGCGACGGGATCATTTTGATTTCGCCGAGCGCGGACAGAATCAATCTCTTTTCCTCGGGGCGCTTGATCTGCGTCAGGGCTTCCTTGTACATCGCGACTTTTTTCGCCGCCGGCTCTTCGGAATCCGTCACCAGCCGGATATATCCGCGCACGGCCAGAACTTTATGGGCTTGATCCGCCGCGGTCGCTCCGATCTTGATCAGCTCCGGCGCCGCCGCGATCTCCGGCCAATCGGCCAGCGTGCGAATCGCGGCGTCTTTGACGGCGGCGTCCGCGCTGCTGGTATCGGCGACGACGGCGGCCAATGCTTTCGCGCCACCAACCGCTGACAGTGTCCTCAGCAAACGCGCCCGTTTTTCGCCGGACTGCTTGCCGAGCGCATCGAGAATCGGCGCCGAGCCTTTGTCCTTGTCCGCATCTTGCGCCGCTGCGGCGCCAATCGCTTTTTGAGCCGCCGCGACTTCGGCCTTGTCGTTGGCCGCCAGCGCCAGCGCGATCAAGCCGGGAATGTCCTGTTCTGTGGCTGTCTTCCCCAGCGCTTTGAGAGCGGCCAGGCGAATGGGAGCTTCCTTGGCGGAGGCTTGTTCCATCAATTCCTTGACGTGGGCTTTATCCCGGCGCTCGGCGAGGACATCAATCAGGGCCATCCGCGCCGCTTCCGGGACGCTGCGCAACGATTGCGCGATCACGCCCAGAACCGCTTCGCCCGGGATGCGCATCAGGGCTTGCTGAATCGCCTGGATTTCATCCGGCTGATCCGCGCGCATCGAAGCGATCAGGCTGGAAGCCGCCTGATTCCCGTCCAACTTTGCGGCAGAGGCTATGGCCGTCAGCCGCACCGATTTCTCCTTGTCTATCAGATTCTTCACGATGGCGGGCAATGCGGTCTTGTCGCCACGGCGGGCCAGCAACGACAGCATCGCCACCCGCTTATCCCCTGCGGCCTGCTCCATCATCGCGATCAGCTTATTCGTAACTTCAACGCCCGGAATTGAGACCGCGAGCTCCAGAGCGCGCCCGCGCAATTGCGCATTGGGGCTGTCTATGGCTGCTGCGATTTCCGGCAATGCGCGGTCGCCCAGCATCTTCACGAGTTCACTGAAGGCGGCGCACTGAACGGCTGCGTCCTTCGGATCGGTTCGCGATTTCATCAGTTCGCGGCAGATTTTCTCCCCCTCGTCGCGTTTGCCTTTCTCCGCCAGGCGCCCGGCGTAGAGAAGATAGAAGGAAGCCGCCTGGGATTTTTCATAAGGAGCCGCGGACTGGACCGCCTGGGCCAGCGCGATGCCGGCTGACGGCGTTCCCATGTTCGCCAGCGCGTACAAGGCCGCCAGCCGCGTTTCGCGATCGTTGCTTGTCAGGCTCTTGGCGATTTCCGGTTCCGCCGCTTCATAGCGCAAGTCGCCAAGCGCGTGAATGAGCGCAATGCGGTTTCTGCCTTGCGAAGAAGGCAGCGCGCTCGCGATTTCGCGCGCGGCCGCCTCGCCCCGGATCGTCAACAGCGCGCGAACCGCCGGATCGCACAGCTTTTCATCCTTGAGATACTTCGCCAGCGGCGCGACGGCTTCTTCTTTTCCCGCCATCCGCAGTTGGAACATCAGGTAGTCCTTGACGTTGGCGTCTCCGGCGGCGGCCAGCGCCTCGAGAAGCGTCTCGGCGACCATCTTGCGCCCCGCCTGTCCTTCGGCGCCGCTGACATAGTTGGCCAGCGCCGACAAGGCATAGCGCGCCTTCGTGTCATCCCCGGTTCCCAGCGGAACCAACTGCGCGCAAATCTCTTTTACCGCCCCCGCGCCCAATTTCACGATCTGCGCGCAGATTTCCTTCTGCTCCGCCGGATTCTGCGCCGGCATGCGGGTGACCAGATCCTTGACGGATTGGCTCCAGGCCGAGAGGGCAATTACGCAGAGTGCCGCAACCATCAGTATTGCTGTGCGGGAATGCTTGGATTGAGACATTGCAGTGAGCTCCTTTGAGAATTTATCGCTTTCGAGAGTTTTTTGGAATCGCATATCTGGG
>JAPLSP010000722.1 GCA_026398575.1 Candidatus Sumerlaeota bacterium
GCCCGATCCGTCGCATCCGTGTTCTATTCGCGTTCTATCCGCGTGACACAAGCGATCAGTCGTGGCACATCAAGTCCATGGATTAATAGTCTGAACGCCACAGCGCTCAATATCGTGAGTATTGCGCGTGACAACAATAAAATCTCTGACAAGAGCAGTAGCCGCCAGCAAGCTGTCAACGATGGGCAGTAGGATTCCGTTGCCTTCAGCCTCGCCCTGCATGATACCCCATCGTGTCGCGATTTGATCAGTAATAGCCAATGTGCGGCCCGCAAACCTCATTCGCAAATCTCGATCCAGCCATTCCTGGAATTTCTCTTTACGCCTTGAAGGAGGCATTTTGATTACGCCCTTTTGGATTTCTCCCAATGTCAACACGCTGACAAACAGCGCATCATCCGTCTGTGAATTCATCCAGTGAATGACGCCTCGGTTTGGCCTGTCTTTTGTTGACTCGGAAAGGACGCACGTGTCCAATAAATAGGCTTTCATAGGTCAATCTCTCTCGAAGGCTCTTTGCTGCGGCTGATGTTCAGATCAACGCCGCGCCAGGGAGATTTTCTCATGAACTCAACCAAACTCTCACGAGGCTTCGTCATCGCTTGATAATCCTCCATGGACAAAATCACCGCTGTTTCCTTGCCCCGGCGCGTAATCGTTTGCGGTCCTTCGGTTTGGGCGCGATTCACCACTTCGCTGAAGCGATTCTTCGCTTCCTGAAGCTGCCATTGATGACTCATTTTTTCCATCCTTTGCATCTGGCTAGACTGTCCGGATTGTTTTCCACTGACGGGCGCGGCGTCAATCCCCGATTTTCAGGCCGTCAAACAGTTTTATTGCGTCGCAACCCGGCGTTTGTTAGCTTTGCTGCGCGTTCAATCATAGAACCGGGATCGCTATGGAAGCCGGCAAAAAGACGCTTATTATTATTCCCGCCTACAATGAGGCGGAGCATATCGGCGAGGTGGCGCGCCGCGCCCGCGAAGCCATTCCCTTCGCCGACGCGCTGGTGGTGGATGACGGCTCGAGCGACCGCACGGCCCGTTATGCGCGCCAGGCCGGCGCCATCACGATCTCGCTGCTGCAAAACATGGGCTATGGCGTGGCGCTGCAGACGGGCTACAAATACGCCATGAAGCGCGGCTACCGGCGCATCGTCCAGATGGACGGCGACGGGCAGCACGATCCGGCCAGTCTGCCGGCGCTGATCGAGCGGCTGGACAAGGGCGCCGACGTCGTCGTCGGGTCGCGCATGACCGGCCAATGCCTTTATCGCATTCCGTGGGTGCGGCGCGCGGGCATGGCGCTGTTCGCGGCGATTGGATCGCTTTTGATGCGGCGCAAGGTGACGGATCCGACCTCTGGCTTCATCGCCATGAATCGCCGGGCGTTGCGCGTGGTTTGCTCGGACCGGTTTCCCGGCGACTATCCGGACGTGGACGTGCTCCTGATGATGCATTTTCGCGGATTGCGCGTGACGGAAGCCCCGGTGACGATGCGTGCCGCGCTTTCGGGCAAATCCATGCATGGCGGTTTCATCGGCCCGCTGTATTACGTGTTCAAGATGACGCTCTCGATTTTCATCACCTGTCTGCGCCGATACTAAACCCTGAGCAATATCCAATATCCAACATCCAATATCCAAGTATCCAATGTCCAATGTCCAATGTCCAATGTCCAATGTCCAATGTCCAATTTCGAACATCGAAGGACCAAATTCCCCAAACCAATATCCCAAATGGGAATCCATAATCGTCAGCCTGCGAGTTGTCACCTGCAATCTGCTTCTTCCTTGGAGGTTGGATGTTGGATATTGGATATTGATTATTGGATATTGAAAGAGGGTTTCATCTATGGCCGAGGCAAATAACAACCTGATGGCCGGTTACTCGAGCCTGTTGATCGCGGTGGCTTGTATCACGCCGGCCGTTGCGGGCTTGCTCCTTGTCGTATGGCTGGCCGCAAAGAAAATGCGGGCGGCGCGTTCACGCGAGGAGCAGGCCAGTCAGATTTTCGAACGCTCCGTCATGGAGCGATACGACTATGACTCGCCGCCGTCGCTGCCGCCGCTGCCGCAGACGGGCGCCCTGTCTGAGACTCCCATGGCGCCGGGGAGCGCCTGCGCTTTGCCGAAAGGCGGCGAGTTCGCGTATGCTTCTGCCGCCCCCTCCTCCAAAGGCGCGCGCGTCATTGAGCCCCGGGAAGTATTGCGGCGTCTGCAGGGGATAGGCCAAATCGCGGGCGTGGAAGGAACCATCGCGATTTGCGGCGGGAGCGAGAAAGGCATGATTTTTCGTTTCAGCGACGGCAAGGTAGGCTTGATCCTGCCCAAGTCCGACACGGAGGAGGCGACCGCGAAATATCTCAAAGGCTATGACTATGTTTTCACGCTTTTGCCGGGAGGAGAAATCTCCGTGAGCTGCCGCATGGCGGATTTTGTCACCCGTTTGGTCAGCATACATTAAATTTTATCAAAAACATAGAGACAACATGTTGCCATTCCCGCAACCCGCGAAAAAATCTGTGTTAATCCGCCCCATCCGCCCCATCCGTGTTCTATCTCAATCTGATTTTTTGTTATAGAACACGGATTGGGCGGATCGGGCGAATCATCACGGATTTTCATCAACAGGCACGGGCGCCATGAACAAGCCATCTATTTCTCTGACTCCGCAATGTGGCATATTTTTGCAAACTGAGTTTGAAAAAATCTTAGGCTGTTACGCATACAAAGTGAGAGATTTTCTCTCACTAGCTGGATTTCAAATCTCAAATCTCAAATCTCAAATCTCAAATTTCAAATTTCAAATTTCAAATCTCGAATCTCAAATATCTTTGGTTATATTTTGCATGGCAGCTAAAGTCGCAGGCAATGGCAGCCGAAAAGAAAAGCGAAAGGGAGAGTTGGGGGCATTAAATTCAAATGAATTCGATTGGCTCACTGAATACCGCCTTGTCGGGCGTTCAGGCCAACAGTAAGGCGTTTGCGGCCACGGCGCAGAATGTCGCGAACGTCAATACTGATGGCTATCGTTCTGTTGAGGCGGTTTTTCAATCGCAACCGCAAGGCGGCGTGGATGTTTGGTTGCGCGAAAGCCGGCAACAGTCCCCCGAGGCCAAATCGGGTGTGGATTTGATCGAAGAAGCAACCAATGCCATCGCCTACAAGCTAGGTTATAAAGCCAATCTGATCTCTCTTTATCAATCCAACAAGATGTCGGGCGCGCTTTTGGATATCATCGGCTAAGGGAGAGGGGAGACGCGGAGAAAGGGAGACGCGGAGACGCGGAGATACTGGGAGCGCCACCATCCTGGTGGCGAGTGGCGCAGACGCCAAACCGCGAAGACGCGGAGAAGACACTGGTTTTTTGGTTGGATCAAATAGTAGAATTAGCCCCCCTTGCTATCATGCAAGCGGGGGTTGCGTTTTTAATTGCGATTGGTCATTGCCTCATTTTGACTCAATTATCATTGGTCAGAGGGACAGATTGCCTCTCTCAGATGGAAACTGGCTTTAGAGCGGTCCCAATGCTGCCGAAATCTTTGCCATTTTTTTATTGGAAAAATTTCTTATAATATTGATTTTTTATAAGTTATAAGTTTTACCTAAGACGTATTTCCCTCCAAAGCCGCAAATGGCATAAATTTGGTTAGTTAGCTTGGCGTTGTAATGTTTTTAATTCTGCAATCCAGTTCGTGACTATTATATTACAGGAAAGGCTTTGCATCATGGCGATGATTGAAGCCAAACAACTGCGCAAGAACTTCGGGCAGATCGAGGCCGTCAAGGGCGTGACCTTTTCGGTTGAAAAGGGAGAAGCGCTCGGCTTTCTCGGTCCAAACGGCGCAGGCAAGACGACCGTCATGCGGATGCTGACCGGATTCCTGACGCCGACCGCCGGCACAGCGCGGGTCGGGGGACATGACGTGCTGGACGACTCGATGGAAGCGCGCCGGTTGATCGGCTACGTCCCCGAGAGCAGCCCGCTCTATACCGACATGACCGTGACGGGATTTCTGCGGTTCATGGGCGAGATGCGCGGATTCCGAGGCGGAGACTTGGCTGTGCGCGTGGAGACGGTGATTGACAAGTGCTGGCTGACCAGCGCGCGGCATCAGGACATCGGCACACTGTCAAAAGGCTACACGCGGCGCGTCGGGCTGGCGCAATCGCTGCTGCACGATCCGCCCGTTCTCGTCCTGGACGAACCGACCGACGGCCTGGACCCGAACCAAAAGCATGAAGTGCGGCTGTTGATCCGGCAGATGACGGCGGACAAGTGCATCGTGGTCTCGACGCACATCCTCGAGGAGGTGGACGCGATCTGTACGCGCGCGATCATCATCGCCAAAGGACAGATCGTCGCCGACGACACGCCGCTCGGCCTGCGCAAGCGGTCGCAGGCCTATGGGGCCATCTGGCTGGGTGTGGCGGGCGACGGCGGATCGGTCAACAAGCGGATGTTCGAGCGCATCGCGGATATGGATGAGGCTCAGGAAAAGGGCGTGGAGCACGGCATTGCGCGCTTCCTGCTGGTTCCGAAAAAAGGCCGCGACATCACGCGCGAGGTCGTTGCGCTCGTTCATGAAAAACAGTGGGACGTGCATGAGTTCCGCGTGGAGAGCGGCGATTTGAGCGAAGTATTCCGCGCCATCACGCTGCAAAAGGGAGAGCATTCATGAGCAATCTTTATCCCATCGTCAAACGCGAGCTGCGCAGTTATTTCGCCACGCCGATCGCTTATGTGTTCATCGTCATCTTTCTGCTGATCTGCGGCATTCTGACGTTCTGGTTTGGGGGGCTGTTCGATAGCGACCAAGCCAGTCTCGAATCCTTTTTCGTCTGGCATCCGTGGCTTTACATGCTCCTGATCCCCGCGGCGACGATGCGCCTGTGGGCCGAGGAACGCAAAAGCGGGACGATCGAACTGCTGCTGACGCTGCCGCTCAAACTCTCCACCGCGATCCTTGGCAAATTCATCGCCTCGTGGATCTTCATTCTGATTGCGCTGATCCTGACGTTCCCCGTGCCGCTGACGGTGATGTATCTGGGCCATCCCGACAAGGGGGCCATCATGGCGGGCTACTTCGGGTCGTTCATGCTGGCCGGCGGTTTTCTCGGCATCGGCTTGAGCATGTCGGCCCTGACCCGCAATCAGATTGTCAGTTTCATTCTGTCTGCCGCCTTGTGCTTCATGTTTGTCCTGTGCGGGCTCGACCCCGTGCTGCGGTTCGTCAGCTCCTGGGCGCCGGGCTGGCTGCTCCAAACCGTTTCCTCGATCAGCTTCCTGACGCACTTCATGTCCTTTACGCGCGGCCTGGTAGGCATGAACAATCTGATCTTCTTCGTTTCGATGATCATCGGCTGGCTGTGCGCATGCGGCGTGATCCTGGAAATGAAAAAAGGGCAATAAGAGGGATCAATGTAAAATGAGAAATGAGAAATGAGAAATGAGAAATGAGAAATGAAAAATGATTCTTCGCCAAGGCAATTGAGATAATGACAAACAGGCAGGGAGGCGTTGGCTGTATTTTCATTGAATCATTGTCTATTTTACATTTTGCATTTTACATTATTTTTTTGAAAGGAACTTCTCTGCATGAATAAGAAACTAATCTCTCTGGGTACGCTGCTCGTCATCCTCGTCATCGTGCTGGCCGTGAACCTGATCGGCGCCGTGATGTTTCGCCGGGCGCGGATAGATATGACGGAGGAAAAGCTCTACACGCTGTCTCCCGGATCGGTCAATATCGCCCAGGGGCTGAAAGACCGCGTGACGATCAAGCTGTATTGCTCTAACACGGCGATCGCGAGCAATTCGCTGATCAAGCTGTTCGCCGAGCGCGTGACGGGCATGCTGCGCGAGTTCGCGGCCGTCTCCAAAGGCAAGATCAAATTCGAGGTCATTGATCCGCGCCCCGATACCGAGGACCAGGAATGGGCCGAGCGCTACGGCATCACTCCCGTGGCGCGCGGCGACAATCAGGAAATGATCTACCTTGGGCTTGTCATGCTGGACGAAAACGGCGGCGAAAAAGCGATTCCGGGCTTCGATCCGCGCAAAGAAGAAACGCTGGAATACGATATCGCCAAGACGTTGTATTCGGTCAGCAACAAGGAAAAGAAAAAGGTGGGTGTGCTGGCGGGGATCAACGTCATGGGCGAACAACCGAACCCGATGGCGCGCATGAACCGCCGTCAGCAGCCGGAAAACCCCTGGGTCGTTATCCAGGAACTGCGCAACGTCTATAAGATCGAGACCATTGACAAGAGCGCGAAGGAAATCCCGAAGGACATCGAATTGCTGCTGGTCATTCACCCCAAGGATTTCAGCGACTCGCTGCAATACGCCATTGACCAGTATATCCTGCGCGGCGGCAAGGCGCTGGTGTTCGTGGATCCCTTCTGTGAAGCGGACCAGATGCAAATGGCCGGGATGATGAACCCGCAGATGCAAATGCAGGCCAGTTACGCCTCGAACCTGCCGAAGCTGTTCAAATCCTGGGGCATCGAAATGATCGGCAAGGAAGCCGGCGCTCCGGACGAGAGCCCGTTTGGCGGCGGCGGCGGCGGCCCGGCCATCGTGGGCGATCCCAAGCTGGCCGCCAAGGTGCAGATGCAGAATGGTTCGATTGTGGAACTGCTGATCTGGATGACCCTCGGCACGGGCAACCGCAATTCCAAGGAAATCGTCACCAATGAGCTGGACAATCTCGTGATGGCCAGCCCCGGCGGCCTCAAGACCATCGCTCCGGCCGGCGGCGAGCGCGACGTGACGCCGCTGATTTATACGAGTGACAAGGGCGGAACGATTGACGCGATGACGATGCGGATGATGGGCATGGGGATGGGGCCCGATCAGCTGCTCAAGCAATTCAAGGCCGCCGGCGCGCCCGTCAATCTGGCCGTCAAGATCACCGGCAAGTTCAAGACGGCCTTTCCCGCGGGACGTCCGGCCGACAGCGGATCGCCCGAAGACAAAAAAGACGATGCCACGAGCAAGACGGCCGCCAAAGATCCCAACTTCATAGGGGAGAGCAAGCAGCCCTGTTACCTCATCGTCGTGGCCGACGTGGACATGCTGACCGACAAGTTCGCGGTCAACGTCGTCAATCTCTTCGGCCAGAAGATCGCCACGGCGATCAATGACAATCTGTCGTTCGTGGGCAACGCCGTCGAGAACCTGAGCGGCTCAAACGACCTGATCGCGCTGCGTTCGCGCGGCCGGATTCACCGCCCGTTCACGCGCGTGCAGGAAATCGCCGCGCGCGCGCAGGAGCAATGGCGCCAGAAGGCGGAGGAGTGGGACAAGAAAGTTCAGTCTGCCAATGACGAACTGCGCCAGCTGCAGGAGACGAGCAAGGACAAGAAAATCCTGGACAAGGAATTCATGGCTCGCGTCGAGAAGTTGCGGCAGGATCGGGCCCTGGCGCAGAAAGCCCTGCGCGAAGTGAAACGCAATCTGCGCGAGGACGTCGAGCGGCTGGGCGCCTGGATCAAATTCATCAACATCGTCCTGCTGCCGATCATGGTGGTTGCGGCGGGCGCCGTGGTCTATGGCATTCGTTATTATCGAAGGAGGACGCTATCGTGAAAGGCGGAAAACTCATAGGTTTGGCTCTGGCGGCCATCGCGCTGGGTATTGTGGCGATCATCGCCTATAAGCAGGATCAATCCACGGCGGACAAAGGCGTTGCAGGAGGCCGCCCGCGCGGCGAGCAGCTGCTTCCCGAACTGGGCAAGCGCGCCGGCGACATCGCAAGCATCGAAGTGGCCACGCCGAAGAGCAGCGACACGCTGACGCTGGTCCGCGACGAGAACAACGACTGGACCGTCGCCTCGAACGGCGGCTATCCGGCCGACGCCTCGAAGCCGGGCAAACTGCTGGTGGACCTGACGGACATCAAGGTCGCCGGACGGATGACGGATAATCCGGAGAAGTATGCGAACTTCGGCTTTAAGGACGAGACGGGGGATAAGTGCGCCATCCTCTTCAAGGACAAGGCCGGCAAGCAGGTGACGCGCGTGATCTTCGGCGGCGAACGCAAGGCGGGCGAAGAAGATTCATCCGCGCCGATGATGGGCGGCGGACGCTACGTGCGCGTCAGCGGCGATCCCTTTGTGTATCTGGCGCAGGAGAACCTCTATTGGGTGGATACGAACATCACGAATTGGGTGAACGCGGAGATCATGACACTGCCGCAGCCGGACGTGATTTCCGTCAGCGTCAATCATGCGACGACCGAATCATTCACGGCCAACTGGGAAAATGGGACGGCTCAGATAGACAATTCGGATGGGCGGAAAATCAAAGATTCTGAAATGGACAACGTGCGCGGCGCCCTGGGCGGCCTGCGGCTGACCAACGTGATTCCTGCCAACACCGCGCAAGCCACAAGCCTGACGATGGAGAATTCCGTTACCTACACGGCTCGCGCCAAAGACGGCGTCATCTATACCGCGCAATTGGGACAGGCCGGCGACAAGCGCACTATCCGGTTGAGCGCATCGGTGGGCGAACCATTCTACGCGAAAGAAGATCAAGCCACCACGCCAGCCCTGGCGAGCGCCCAGGAAAAAGCCGGCAAGAACAAGGAAACCGCCGAGGCGTTCAACAAGCGCCATGCGCCCTGGCTTTATGAAATGGACACCTGGAACTATGACAAGCTATCCAAGAAGCGTTCGGCGGTGACCGAGCCGCTGACCGAGCCGATAGAAGAAAAGACGGATGCGAAGCAACCCCAGGGCGGCGATCACCCGACCAGCAAGACGAAAGCGATCGGCTCCAAAGAGGCGCCCAAGCCGGTTCGGAGCGACGATAAGAAAACCACAAAGACGCTGGGCAAAGACGCCAAAGCGCTAACGCCGGCGCCCAAGACGCCGTCTTCCGCCTCCAAGGCGGCGCCGGGAAAACCGGAGATCAAACCGGTGAAACCCGAAGCCAAATCCTCCAAGCCCGAGGAGAAAAAAGCGGCGCCGACGCCCAAGCCCGCGGCCGGTGGCGGCCAATAAAAACGCGGAGATGGGATCAAGTTTATCTTCCGGGAAGCTAATGCCAAGAGCGCGGATTTTTTGCGCTTTTGGCGTTTTTCTTGTTGACCCGGATACCTTAGGTTTTATATAATTCCTTATGCTTAACATGCCGCACGGGCAACCGGTTTTCAGACGGCGGCAAGGTGAAGAAAAATTAATAAAAAAAGACACAATATGCCCTTGACGCTCATTGGGGAGAAGACTTATAGTGGCGTCGTTCTTGCAAGATAGGGCGGGAGACCTGTCTTTCTGCAGAGCAAATAGCGCCGATGGCGCTTGGAACTGGGAAAATTTATAACTTGTAATGGAGGCGGATCATGAGTCCACGGAAAGCGGGTTGGCTGGTTCTTTTGAGCGTCGTAATGCTGGCAAGCGCCGGCTTCGCTCAAACCCAAAGCATCACGATTGGGTCTCAAAGCGTCACCGCAGGCAGTACGGCGTTACTGCCGGTGAATGTCGTTGCCAATCTTGGCGCGGGAAGTTTGGCGGGCATCAATCTGCGCCTGGTTTATGAATCCGCCATTACATCGTCCGGAGCGACAGCCGCGGGAAGCACGCTTCTGCATCCTGCCGATGTGTTGGATTCTTATTCTCCCGCTGGAGGGACATTGAATGTGGTTGCCTATGCGCCGACCTCCGGGTCGGTATTTCTGGGCAACTCGGGAACTGCTTTCACGCTTCAGTTCCAGACCAGCGCCGCCGCCGCGCCGGGAACCGTTTATCATATCGGCCTGGCCGCGACGATTGTAGGACCGCCCGATACGCCGCCCTGCGGCATCTCGGATGCGCTGGGCAGCGCGACCAGCGGCTATACCTATAACTTCACGACGGGAACGATAACGATCTTGGCCGCAGCGACGCCGTCACCGACGCCGACGACGCCCCCGAGTCCGACGCCGAGCCCGACGCCGACGGCTGGCCCGACGCCGGTGTTGCGTACCTTGTCGGTCGGTTCGCAGAATCCCGACAGCCTCGTTCCGATCGCCGTCAGTCCGTTGGATCACAGCGGTCTTGGCGACGGTATAACGGCGTTCACGCGCACGTATGTTAATGGCAGCGTTGCGCAGCTGAGCGCGCCGGCCCTGGCCCCGAACAATAATGAGTTTGTCAAGTGGCTGAAAAACGGCGCCGACTTCCCGAACAACACCGTCGCTGTCCAGTCCGTGACCATGAACGCCGATGTCACTATGTTGGCGATCTATCAGGCGCCATTCGTGCCGGGAACGACCTGCACACTGACGATCCAGTCCTCGCCGGACAGCGGCGTCACCATCTCCGCCGCTCCGGCAGATTTGGGCGCGCACACGGGTGTGGTCACTCCGGGCACGCTGCAATATATTTCCGGCACGACCGTCACACTCCAGGCGCCGTTGACGGCAGTCGGCAAGAACTTCCTCGAATGGGATCAGAACGGCGCCTACTTCGCGACTTCCGCCGAGATGATTTATACCGTAACCACCGATACCGTGCTGACTGCGGTTTACACGGCCGGTCCGCTGCCAGCCTTTACAGTGACGGTGGATTCAACTCCGAACCACGGCGTCACCATTACGGCAACGCCATTGGATAACAATAGCCTCGGCGATGGGACGACGTTGTTCACTCGCTTGTATAACCAGAATACGGTCGTGGCGTTGACCGCGCCGACGGTGGACGGCGCCAGCAACGCCTTCATCGAATGGCGCGTTGACGGCGTTGCCTTTGGCGCCGGCGCCCGCACGATCAACTACCCGGTCACTACGACTGCGACCTTGATGGCTGTATATAATACGCCGGTGATCACTTACACGTTGACCGTGAACTCCGCGAATCCAGCCTCGGGTGTTTCGATTACCGTCAGTCCGAATGACAATGGCGGCAATGGCAGCGGCCCGACGCCGTTCACGCGCACGTATAACAGCGCGACGGTTGTGGCGCTGACGGCGCCGGCCTCGGCCAGCGGCAATAACTTTGTCCAGTGGAACAAAAACGGCGTGCTCTTTGGCACGGCCTTGGCGGCCAATGTCTCCATGACTGCGAACATGACCATGGCCGCCGTTTATGTAACCTCCACGACGCCGCCCACCACGGGCACCGCCGCGATTGCGCTCTATGACGGCGCGACACCGATCGCGAGCGGCGGGGAAGTGATTGTGGGAACGGCCAAGATAGCTGGCGACTCGCTGGTCAAGACTCTGACCATCGTCAACCCGGGCGGCGCGCCGCTGACGGTCAGCAATCTGGTCCTGCCTGCCGGCTTCACGGGAGCGCTGCCGACGGCGGCCATCGCCGCAGGCTCGAGCGCCACAATGACAGTCACCCTTGCAACGACGAACAAGGTGCTCTTCGGCGGCATTGCGAGCTTCGCGACCAATGTGGCCAAGGCCAATCCGTTCAAGTTCAACTTGATTGCCACCGTCAGTGAGGCGGTCGTTGTCAAAGTCCAGGCGCTCCGGTGCACGGCGACGGCCACCAGCGGTCCGGTCTTCAACCTGAAGGTAACCGGCACTGGCCCAACCTCCGATCTCAAGCTCATCATACTCAAGGGCAGCGCCGCGATCAAGGCGGTGGATATTCCCGCAAAGGGCATCACGATTCTGCGTGACTGCTCGGGTATCACCAACCTCAGTGTTGAAGGCTCGCTGCGCAATATCAATACCGCAGTGCCGATCATCCGTGTGGACGTGTCGGGCGACCTCGCTTCGCTCACAGCGGCCAAGACGGCCGTGGGCGAAGTGTTCGTGGGCGGAATACTGAAGAAGGTCGTGATGACGCAGAGCACAGACGCCACCGTCGCCGAGACGCCGCAGCAAACCGTCATCGTTTCGACCGGCGCCCTGCTCAGGGGCAACGTGGTCATCAGCTTGAACGGTGTGGGCGCGCAGCGGATCGAAATCCCGAACAGCCCCGTCATCGCGACTCTGAGCGCGAAGAAGAAGAAGGGCGGCATTGTGATCGGGAGCAACGTGGGTCTGGTCAAAGCCGGCTCGGCGCTGACACTGACGGCCACGGGCAGCGACGTGGTCGGTCCGATCCTGGTCAACGGTGAAATCAAGAAGGTCAAAGCGGCCTTGTTGGGCGCGAAGGGCGGCAACATCGCAGTGCCCGCGGCGACTACGGCCGATACGTCATCGGCCGTAACGCTGGTGGTGATCGTGTCCGGCATGAACAGCAGCGCTGTGAAGAAAGACATCACCCTTGTCCAAGGCGTGAATTCCATCAAGGCGGCTGTGGTGGCTGGCTGCGAACCTCCGGTTACCTCTGGCGGTCTGACGATCATCACGCCGAACTCGGCGAACGTCATCAAGAAGTTCCAGACGACTACCAGCAAGATTGCCAACAGTGACAGCTTGTACTGGAGTTCGAAGGGACCCAGTGGGAAGATGCCGGTGTTCGCTCCCAAGACTCTCGCTCCCAATATCAAAGTCGGCGGTACCGCGATTGTTCTCGAGGGAGACTACGAAGTGCTCGGCAAGTAAAGCGCCCTTGCGAAGTGCGGCGGCTTGCGATGATGAAAGCCGGCTGTCCCGCTGACAACTGAAAGCCATAAAAGGCCCAGGGAGAAATCCTTGGGCCTTTTTCTTTGGCGGAAGATTTTTATAATTTTTCGCGTGATTTGCGCCAATTCGAGAGTCAACAATAAGGCAAAACGTCCGCAGACAAAGGAGGCGAGAATATGAGACGACCCGGAAAAGACGCCTGCAAAATCATGGTGGCAATGTGCCTGGCCGCCATCCTGGCTGTTTCCGCCGGCGCGCAGGAAAAAGGCGCCGCCCCGGCCCCGATCAGCATCAGCGGCGTCTATCCGCATCTGGCCGTGTTCAACGAATACGGCGAATGCGGCATTGGCGCCGTGGTTCCCTGGGCGGGAAAGCTGTGGTATATGACCTACCCGCCTCACATGCCCAAGGGCGGCAATGACAAGCTCTACGCAGTGGATGAGAACTGGAAACTCGAAACGCTGCCCGAGAGCGTCGGCGGAACCAATGCCGGGCGAATGATCCATCGCGAGTCCAATCAGCTTATCATCGGCCCCTACTTCATCAGCGCCGAAGGCAAAGTTCGCGCGGTGGATTTGAAAAAGATGCCGGGACGCATCACCGCCGTCGCGCGGCATCTGACCGATCCGGCAAACAAGGCATATTTTATGGGGATGGAGGAAGAGTTCTACGAAGTCAACGTCAAGACGCTTGAATTCGCGTCCATCAAGAAACCCGATCTGCCGGGAAATCACGCCAAGGGTGGCTATACGGCGCAGGGACGGTTCGTCTTTTCGAACAACGGCAAGGGCGGCGTCCTGGCGGAATGGGACGGCAAGAACTGGACCGTTGTCCATCAGACAAACTTCGTCGAGGTGACCGGCCCCGGCGGAATCTACGGCGCCGCAACGGATGACGATCCCCTCTGGGCGACGGGTTGGGACAAGCGGTCGGTGATCCTCAAACTCCTCGACAAAGGCAAATGGCATACCTATCGCCTTCCCAAAGCCGACTACTCGTATGGCGCGGATCACGGCTGGTACACCGAGTGGCCGCGCATCCGCGACGTGGGACGCGACAAGCTCCTGATGGATATGTTCGGGATGCTGTATGATTTCCCCAAAACATTTTGCGCTGAGGCTACGGGCGGTATTCGCCCGCTTTCGACGCACCTGCGGATGATCGTGGATTTTTGCGAATGGAAGGGGAAGATTGCTTTCGTCAGCGACGACACTTCGATTATGCAGAATTCTCTTGCGGGCCAATCGCAGTCGAATCTGTGGTTCGTCAATCCGGACGATCTGAAGAAGTTTGGAAAACCGGCGGGTTGGGGCGGCCCTTGGGTGGAAGATGACGTGAAGGCCGATACGCCGTCGGATCCATTTTTTTGTGCGGGATTCAGCAAACGCGTTCTCCATCTCAGTCATCATAGCGCCGATGCGGTGAAAGTTTTTATCGAGTTGGATCGCACGGGCAAGGGCGCATGGGAGGCTTATCAGACAATCGGCGTGCCGCCGAACGGATATATCTTTCATCTGATTCCGCCGGACGTTCAGGCCGAGTGGATGCGCTTGAAAACCGACGTGGACGCAAAACAGGTCACAGCCTATTTCCATTTCTCATCGGCCGACCGCTCGATGGATGAAGCGATTGTTCAGTCGGTGGCGAACACAATCGCGGCGGCGGGAAAACCGGCGTCGTCGGCGACGCCTGCCGTTGGCGCGCGCTCGGAAGGCGTCATCCGTCCGCGCGGCGACAATCTGCGCACGATGAACTTCCTGGCCGATCAGATCGGCGCCGATGGGAAAGCCGCCGGCGAAGGCTATTATGAAATCGGCGAAGACATGAAACTGCGCCGGGTGGACGATGCGAAATCGGTCGCGTATATGAAAGACAAAGCCAGCGTCAAGGGCGCCGGATTCAAGGTGGATGAGGCTTCCGTCATCGTCACCGATTCCAAGACCAAACAAAACTACCGCCTGCCCAAAAGCGATCCGATTTTCGACAAGGCAGGCCCAAGCGGCTGGCCTCGCGCTCTGCGCGAAGTGGTGACCGAGCGCAATCTGCTGAACGCTTGTGGAACGTTTTACCAGGTTCCGCGCGAAGACGCCGGCGGCTATCGCCTGATGAAGCCGGTGGCCACGCATAATCGCCTGATCCAGGATTTCTGCACGTGGCGCGGAATGCTGGCGCTGACGGGAGCGCTCGCGGGCGCCGCGAATGACGGGCATTTGATCGCCTCGGACGACGGCAAGGCGGGATTGTGGTTCGGCGTCGTGGATGATTTATGGTCCTTCGGAAAGCCGCGCGGCATTGGCGGTCCCTGGAAGAAAACGGCAGTCAAATCCGGCGAGCCTTCCGATCCTTATCTGATGACCAACTACGACAAGAAGATGCTGGAGCTGTCGCATGACGCAAGCGCCGAAGTGGAATTCAAAATAGAAGTGGACGTGGTGGACAGCATGGACAAGGCGATATGGAGCGTTTACAAGACCATCAAAGTCCCGCCGCGCGAAACCATGCGGCATGAATTCCCCGACGGCTACAACGCGCATTGGGCGCGGGTCACAACGAATCGCGACTGCGCTGCGACGGCGTGGTTTATTTACGAGTAAGCATCATTCACGAATCATGCGATTGAATGGCTAACGGCTTGGATGATGGAATCAGAGCATTTCAATCCTGCAAAGACTAAGCGAAGAGGAACTCATGAAAACTTATCCGAGCGAGGGCCAATTTCTAAGAAGCCCAGTTTCTTTGGCATTGTTGAATTGCCTCCGGCAAGACGAGACAGAGTGTGGGCTTAAAGAAGCGTCGCTTTATCTTTCTTTCCCTATTTACAGGGATGAAGAAGGTGGTGCTCTGATAGCTGATTGTCTCATGGTTTCAGCGCAATATGGTGTCATTGCATTTGCTTTGTCAAATGAAGGACAACTGTCGGAAGGGGAGTTCAGCCGTTGCAGGGAGATTATTGAACAGGTTCCTTCCTATATTCAATCGCGTTTGATAAAGAATCGCCAGCTTAGGAAAAACCCAACTCGTCTTGCATTTGATATTACTCCAGTGATCTATAGCCCATTCATTTCTGAGCTTCCCCATGCTATAGAGGGGATTAAATGGGCAAGTTCTGATGATGCTCTTATCGGAATTCTTAGAGAAACTAATAATCCAATAGATGAAGGTACATTTCAGGAGCTTATAGCAACCATTGAAGGCGCGAAGGGCATGATACGCCCAAAGCTACGAAGCCTAGCTACTCAGGATGTTTCCTCAAAGGGAAAACAAATTGAGCTAATGGAAGCGGCAATAACATTATTCGATCAACAGCAAAAGTTAGGAATCATGGGAACTATATCAGGGCCTCAGCGAATTCGAGGGCTTGCTGGTTCTGGGAAGACGGTAGTTCTATCAATGATGGCAGCTCTTACACATCTTAGGTATCCTGATGCAAAGATAGCCTACACTTTTTATACGAAAAGCCTTTATCAGCATATAAAGCGATTGATTACACGATTCTATCGACAGTTTGATGACAGAGATCCTGACTGGGAAAATGGAGTTCATATATTGCATGGCTGGGGTGGAAGTAGCACTCCAGGAATATACTGGGAAGCTTGTGAATCCCAAGGAGTTCCGGCATTGACATATCGGCAGGCAAGTGCAGTTGCCACCGCCGACAAATTTGACTACGCTTGTGCTTCCTTGCTATCTACAACGAAGATTAATCCAATATATGATTATATCATGATTGATGAAGGACAGGATTTTCCAGTTTCATTTGTTCGATTGTGCCATCAGCTTTCGACGGATGGCAAATTTGTTCTTGCATATGATGAACTTCAAACGATATTCCAATCAACGGCTCCAAGTGAGGCTGATATCTTTGGATCTGAGGATGGGAATCCTAAAGCGAGCTTTGAGGAAGATATTGTATTGCATAAATGTTATCGAAATCCGAGAGAGATAATAGTTGCAGCCCATGCACTGGGTTTTGGCATATATAGTAATCGGATAATTCAAATTCTTGAAAACCGTGAACATTGGGAGGATCTAGGCTATACAGTAATTGAGGGCGAGTTCAAACAAGGCTCCCAAATGAAAATAGAGCGTCCAGAAGGAAACTCAAACACATTTCTATCAAAATCAGGGAGTTTTGATGATATTGTAAAAGCCGAATCATATATGGCGGGGAAGGATGAAATCGCTGCGGTGGTCAAAAGCATCCAGGCAGACATAAAGTGCGGTTTGCTTCCTGAAGACATCCTTGTTGTCACCGTGGATGATCGTAACGCCAAGCAATACTTATCCGATATAGAATGCTCCCTTAATAACAAAGGCATTTCCTGTAACAATTTACACACAGACACATTTGGGATTTGCGATTTTAGCAAAGAAAAAAGAGTTACGCTTGCTACAGTTCATAAGGCCAAAGGCAATGAGGCCTTCATGGTGTATGTTGTTGGGGTAGACTCAGTGATGTATAATTCTGATGCTCGCAGCCGCAATATGCTTTTCACAGCTATAACAAGGGCGAAAGGATGGGTAAGCTTAAGTGGTGTTGGCCCATATGCGGAACAATGCAAAAAGGAACTCAGTCAAGTTAAGAAGAACTTTACGTATCGAGTATTCAGCTATCCTGGCCCGAAAGACTTAAAGGTCATGAAACGTGATCTCGCTGAAGCAGCGGATCGAAAACTAAGAAAGAAACGATTGCACGATCAACTTGAGGAGTATACGCATGAGGAAATTGAAGAAGTGCTCAAATCAAAAAAACAAAAGGGGATTGATCGCGACAAGTTTAAAGTGAAAGGAAGAGTCTATGATCGGCGCAGGGGAGTTTAAAAGCCAGCTCAACGATGTCGAGCATATTCTCAAAACGATTAATATGCTCGATAGCAGGCAGAGATTTCCTCAAAAATGCCCTGGGCGGGCGGAATTAAAAAAAATGAGTTATCGGCAGATTTACGAACGGCTTGTTAGTGATAATGTCTACGATTTTAAGCTCTCAGATAATTCATTGTTGATATTTGAAAACGAGGATGGCAATGAGCTTCGTTATTGTTATTACGAATGTCCACAACGTCTAATGTCTTATGAGGACTTTGTCTTGAGTTCTTTGGGGATTGAGCTCAACGACCCAAATATCGAGCAAATCTTAAATGAAATCGGCGATAGTTCGAGAAATGAATATGAGCAATATGTTGAGACTGAAGAACTCAAGACAGCTGTAACTCCAATAAGATATGACTATGCTCCTGGAGATTACAGAGAAGGAGTTCATCCGGCATCTCATATTCACTGTGGCTTCGAGAGCCAAATACGCATAGCGACAGTCAAGATCATGAATCCTATTTCCTTTCTGCTAATGATTATGCGGCAATGTTATCCTTTAGCTTGGGAAAAGAAGCTTCTGTGCCATAGCAAGAAAGCGGTATGGTGCAAGAACGTCCGCGACCACATAACACCCATTCACAAGAAATATTTCCGAGCGCTGGACAAAATGGAAATATTCCTACAATGATATTCGTCAACCATGAGGATTGCCGCACCACTAGAGCATAACCTTGAGGGCTTACGCAATGAGTACGTATTCCATTCCTGATTTCACAATCCAACGCCTGGGCGCGGCGCGGTATGAATCGCCGCTGCCGCTGTCGGACGTGCCTAATGATCATATCGGCGACTTTGTGCGCGAGGACGAACGCGTCATCTATGATCCAAACATGGAGGAAGTTCAGCGCGCGCTGGCTGAGGGGCGCGAACCGCTTTCGCTGGAGGTGGCCGGGCCGCGGCACAAGCTGTTCTTCGAGCCGGGCAAGGCGCGCGCCGCCGTCGTCACGTGCGGCGGCCTGTGCCCCGGCATCAATGACGTCATCCGCGCCCTGACGCTCTGCCTCTGGCATCACTACAGAATCCGCGACATCTTCGGGGCGCGATACGGCTATTGGGGCTTGACGCCGGAAAATTTCGGCGAGGCGATGCGGCTCGATCCGGACGTTGTGGATCACATTCATCATGAGGGCGGGACGATCCTGCGCTCTTCGCGCGGGCCCCAGGATGTCGCGCGCATGGTGGATACGCTGGAGCGAAATCGGATAGACATGCTCTTCACGATCGGCGGCGACGGCACGCAGCGCGGCGCGCTGGCGATTGCGCAGGAGATCGGGCAGCGCGGGCTGCCCATCGCCGTCGTCGGCGTGCCGAAGACGATTGACAATGATATCTGCCACACCGAGCGCACGTTCGGCTTTGAGACGGCATTTTCGATTGCGCGCGATATTCTGGTGGGCGCGCACACCGAGGCGCGCTGCGCCATGAACGGCGTCGGGTTGGTCAAGCTGATGGGGCGGCGATCCGGATATATCACCGCGCGCGCGGCGCTGGCTTCGGGAGAAGCGAACTTTGTTTTGATTCCCGAAGCGCCTTTTGACCTCGACGGGCCGCGCGGTTTTCTGGCGGCGCTCGAAGCGCGGCTGCGCGACCGCAAACACGCGCTGGTCGTCGTTGCGGAAGGCGCGGGACAGGATATGCTGCAAGAGGAAGCGGCGCGCCTCGAGACCGACCGCTCGGGCAACGTGGCGCTGGCGGATATCGGCCTCTACCTCAAACGGCGCATCGAGCAATATCTCGCCGCAAGGGACATGGATTTCACGGTCAAGTACATTGATCCCAGCTATATCATCCGTTCCCTGCCGGCCAACGCCTCGGACGCCGTGTTCTGCCAGGAACTGGCGCGCGCCGCCGTTCACGCGGCGATGACGGGGCGCACCGGGATGATCGTTGGCTACTGGAACCAACACTATACGCATGTCCCGATCGCGCCGGCGATTGGCAGCCGCAAGGCAATTGACACCGACGGCCCCGAATGGCGGGCCGTCATGGAAGCGACCGGGCAGCCGCCGACGATGAAGAACTGAGAAACGCATAATGTAAAATGTAAAATGAAGAATGCAAAATGAAAAGTGAGCCGCTTGCGAGACAAGTCTAGACAAATACACAAGAAAATCTCGCACAAAAGCGCAAGATGGCTGAAGTTTGATTTCTTTGCGTCTCCGCGTCTCTGCGCGAGAGCTGGAGTTTTCGACTTAATAGGATACTGGATAAAAGGGCTATGAACAAAATCATCTTGGCGGATAATTTGACGGAGTTGAAGAAAATCTCGGATGCTTCGGTGGACTTGATCTATATCGATCCGCCGTTCAACACCGGCAAGACGCAGGCGCATACGCAACTCAAAACCGTGCGCGACGACGAAGGCGGCGACCGCGTCGGCTTTCAGGGAAACAAATACAGGACTACAAAAGGAGAGACTAAAGCTTTCGCGGATGAGTTCGATAATTTTGTAGCCTTTCTCGAACCGCGTCTGCTTCAAGCGTATCGTGTTCTGAAAAGAACAGGGTCGTTCTTCCTCCACATTGATTACCGCGAAGCCCATTATTGCAAAGTTCTATTGGATACGAGAATTTTCGGGCGCGAATGCTTCATGAACGAAATCATCTGGGCCTACGACTACGGCGCCCGTTCGAAATCGCGCTGGTCCGCCAAGCACGACAACATCCTCTGGTACGTCAAAGACCGCGAGAAATACACTTTCAACTTCAAAGAAATGGAACGCATCCCATATATGGCGCCGGGCTTGGTGGGCGAGGAAAAAGCCGCGCGAGGCAAAACGATGACCGACGTCTGGTGGCACACTATCGTCCCAACCAACGGCAAAGAACGCCTCGGCTATCCCACGCAAAAACCGCTTGGTATCCTAAAGCGCATCATCAAAATACACAGCAATTCTGGTGACGTTGTACTTGATTTCTTCGCGGGAAGCGGCACAACGGGAGCAGCGGCATTGGAATTGGGAAGGAGTTTTATTCTTATCGATAATAGCGCTGCAGCTATTGCGGTCATGCGAAAGCGCTTTGCGCATTGCTCAGATATCTCATGGCAACCTCAGACCCTAGAATTGGAATCGTGTAGTAATAAAGGAGTTCAATTCAAGGAGAAGAATGATATGCCGCCTATGATACCCCCGCAAGCTCAATCCATGTCCGTATTAGCCATTGGCGTCAGTGCGTATGATAATTTTCAACACTTGAAGGGCCCAAGCCGTGATCTAGAAATGATTGAAAGTATTTTTTCCTCATCCGGATCACTAGGATTAGTAGATCCTAAAAGAATTAGAACAAAGCACAATCCTACAAGCGATGACATAAGAAAGCTTATCAAAGAACATGCAGATAGCAAATCGGCAAGCGGCGACATTACAATATTTTACTTTTCAGGTCATGGGTGTGCATACGCGAGCGGCGAGTTTGCATTATGCGGTAAAGATGCACGCCGAATTGGGATTAATGATTCGATAGACCCAATGAGTGTTATTAAATTTGCAGACATAATAGAAGCTTTCAGAGCAATGGATATTCATCCTGTCTTCATTATAGATGCCTGTTTTAGCGGTTTGGCCGCACTTGATAGAAGCCTATCTCCAGACAAAATTCCAGATTCTATTGCGCGAGACTTAAGAGATAAATTGGGCGGATCATATGCCCTCTTGTGTGCATGCTCTTCGGACCAAACAGCAAAAGATGATATGAATGGTGGACTATTTACACAAACGATTTTTGAAATCTGCAGTAATGGTTTAGCAAAGTCAACTCACAAAAATCAAAGATTCATAAACTTGTCCGATATAGATGCGCTAATTAACAAAAAAGCGAGTAAGATTGGAATGTCTCCTCTGCCAAGGTATTATTCAGGACAGTTGTTATCAGAAGTGCCACTATGCAAAAATATTAGGTTCCCTTGAGGAATTAGTGGGTGAAAAGCGGTGCTCATCCTGAGTGCACAGTCGTAACTTGGAATCAGCATGAACGTGATCATCGTTTGAGTTTTCGAAGGCATGGGAGGAAATGGAAAAAGCGGAATAACCGGCT
>JAPLSP010000625.1 GCA_026398575.1 Candidatus Sumerlaeota bacterium
GTAGGCGCCGACGGGACTTGGGCTATTGATCGTCTGCACGGAGCCATTCGGGCTGATATGGACACCATTGAACCACCCCACCGGCGAAGTACCTCCATAGTCCGGATTCAATCCTAGAGGATTGACACAATAATCATCACGATAATTGCACCTTGCGGATGAGATACTGTCACTCTGGAATCCATAGGTCCAATGCATCGTCCCATTCCATCCCGCCGCCCGCTCCCATTCAGCCTCTGTCGGCAGGCGATAGCCGTTCGTGCATTGCAGGCCCACCGTCCCGCTGTCGGCGTCAACCAGTTCCCAAGTCGTTGTGTTGTATGCCGGCGTTAATCCCTCTTTCTCGCTCAACCAATTGCAGAAGACCACCGAGCCATACCACGTCACCGTTGTCACGGGATGCGTGGCCATCGAGTATTGGACGCTGCCCGCGCCGGTTCGAGTCTTGGCTGAGAACACGCCGCCCGAATATTGTATATAGCTGTAGTAACATAAGGTACAGAGCATCTGTCCGGCAGCATAGACATCGTTGCCGCCCGGATAAGCCCCGCCGCTCGCATTGCCCTTCACATACCCTTGCGCCAGCGCCCAGTTCAGCACGTCGCTATACTGCCCGCTCGTCACCGGGTACTTACCGATCTGATACGCCGAGAGCGTCACATCATGGCGTGGGGAACCATTCCCAAGGTCATGCTCATCATCGCGCGCACCCATTACGAACGTCCCGGCCGAGACGGGGAGCATCGCGATGGGCAGGCTGGCGCCATCGCCAATGTCTTTGGGAATCCAGTTCGGAGAAAACGAGAGGGACCCGCCTGCCGCGAATATTTGAATCTGCAATGGAGGCGGATCGTAGCCGACGATGTTGTTCTGGCAGGTCAGCATGTATCTGCCCGCCGGCGCATTTGAGGATGATTGATCCCCTGTATACGTTTGGCCACTGCCTGCGAATCCCGACGGCCCTGCGAGCGTCCATCGTCCAGTATCAGGCGTTGCGTCCACGGTAATGGTTCCGGATATCACGCTCCAGTCGCAAGAAAAAGTAATGTTTCCATCCAGCACGAGGGTCTTATTTTGGGAGGACGGAGTGTTGTATCCCGTCAATGCCAAGCCTGTCCATGTGTAGTCGCCCGGAGGAGCATTGGCGAAGATATGATCGTCCACATAAGTCTGACCATTGCCATTGAAACCACCTGGGCCGGAGAGCGTCCACTGAGCGGCAGCGGGCGTGACATGGACGGCGACGACTCCTGTGCCTGCGCTCTTTGGCTGCCAGACGGGATTAAATGAAATCTCCGCGTTAGCAGGCAATATCTTGCACTGAAAGGCCGGGGGTCTATATCCTGCAATGCTATCCAGACATGTCAGCACATAGGGACCTGTTGGGGCGCCTACGAAAGCTCTGTCTCCTGTATAAGTGGCGCCATTGCCTTCGAATCCCGGCGGCCCCAAGAGGCGCCATTGCCCCGTATCAGGAGTGGCACTTACGGTAACGGATTGGGATTCAAGCGGAGGAATACGAGCAATGGTAGTTTCCCAGATGATCCAATCAGCTATATCGTAGCTGATGCTGAGCCATTTAAGTATTGAAATATCCAAGCCGAGATCAAGGCTCACGCCTCCATATAGCGTTAGAACCGGGCTGGGCAAGACTTCGCCTACGAGATCCAAATAGGGGCCAAATTCTATATAGGGTCCGGCAACCTTGAAAAATTCCAGCTCCACTAGGACACGATAGGCGACTTCGACGTCGAAGGCTTCGGCGCCAGCTTCGTCAATACCGCCCGAGGCGCTCATGCTGGCATCCGAGAGCGTTCTCCATTGCCCATCACGGAATTCCGCTCCGCCGCCGCACTGGATCGAGCAGTTGATATGCCCTTGCGCATTCATGGCGCCTAGAAACTTGAACGAGAGCGATGGGCCGACTTCGCCTGTGATATCCAGAACAATGGGAACAGGTCCGATGGATAGCGGCACTGGCGCGGGCGAGATAGGCAGATCGAAGAGCGGCAAGGTCCACTTGGGCTTGTGCATGTCGAGTGAAAAATTATTGTGAACCTCCGCGCGCATGACGCAGTTCATATCCATGCGTCCGGACAAATAGGCTTTGAAATATTTCAGGGAGAAATATTCGATGCTGCCTCTAACGTCGAGTTCGGGCGTGAATGTAATCCTGCCTGTGACAATGCTCACGGTCAGGTTGGGATCGTCATAAACAACTTTGCCGGAAAGATTGGCCGAGAAGGACATGGCTTTCAGACGGCTTTCGGCTGTCGCGGGAACCCATTTCATGGAAGACGGTCCATTAAGCCCAATACTCTGCACGGGCACGAAGACGCCTCCGAAATCACCCTGTTCAATCGCCTGGTCCAGCGATGCTTGTTGCGTATAAGCAACGATAGTAGTTCCCTGGACATCTACAGCGATGACTTTGCGCAAGAGACCGCCGCCGTAGGAGCCTAATAGAATATCGCCGACATTGACCGTCGTGCTATCGCTAGTAACGAGCGTCACAGTGTCGGTTGTCGCCTCCAATATGCTCAGGGTCGTTATCAAATCGAGCAGCACAGTGGCCGTACTAATCTTGGGAGGCGAGAAGTGATTGACAATGTACTCAATATCCGCTATGTCAACCTTGCCGTCGCCATTTGCGTCTGCGCGCGTCAGGGGAGCGGTCGTCATCAACGAGACGCTGGTCAAATGATCTTTGACTATCAGCACGTCAATCTGGTTGACAACGCCGCTGCCGTCCACGTCGCCCTGAATGGCAGATGCGGTCAAGGGCAGCGAGGAAAGGAATACAAGCAAGAGCGGGATAATGGGGCGGATGAAGATGACTTGCGCAAGACGAACAGAGGCACGAACGGAGATGTGAATCGCTTGATGCATGGACGGCAACCCTCCCTTTCAGCAATTTTCAATCCGCATTATAGGGACGGAGGCGCTTTACCGTCAAGGGGGCATTCAAAAACCGCCATTCTGCCACTCCGGCGTTTTGCTGCCGGGCATTCGCAAAACCCAGATAGTCCGCAGTTAGAATTCGACCGCGGATTTCAGGATTGCGCGGATGATAAGGTACGACAACACAAGATCATGCGAATACTTGTAGCGGAAGAATAGATTCATGCG
>JAPLSP010000688.1 GCA_026398575.1 Candidatus Sumerlaeota bacterium
CATATAAACAGGAACAACGACTGAGATTTTTTCAGAAATCATACAGCCTTTTACTCCACATTTAAAGCTGTCTTACCCTCTGTGCCTGAACTCACGAAATGTCTTGTATCTGATACGCGACAACATAAAAATCTAAGGAAGTCGGCGACAGAAAAAAATGCTGGTTCGCTTAGCGCGCGAGCGCCGAAACTGCGCGGCATTTTTAGCCGCGCCAACAAATATCCACTGCCGCCATTCATGCAATAGCGGAATGGATAACGACGCAAGAGAAGTGGAAATAATGGGAGGAGAGTTAAATAGAAACGGCTTAACTCTGAGAGAGAGAGAGAGAGAGAGAGAGAGAGAGAGCAACATAGGCGCCAGTCCTGGGGCAGACGGCTTGGGAAGACAGGAAACGAGAGGAAACGAGAAACGAGGGCTATTTAAGTGAGCCTAACGCTGAATGTCAAGAGTTTTTTTTCATAATATTTTTTCAAGCTCCGTTTGAAAAAATCAGGGCATAAATTCAGAACTCCTGATTTCATGCATTTGCGCTTGATACTAAGACAGAGATTCAGAATGCTGTTGGGAGCGGCGCCGCATAGATTAAGGATATAGAGGGCATTCAAAACGGTCTCATCATCCATCCGCGATCTATGCGATTTGCCATGGCGAGATCAGGAGTTCTGAATATGCAGCTTTCGGAATCCAACTCTCAACAGTGATGATTGTCGCTGTTGGATATTGGATATTGACTATTGGATATGGTCTCAGACGTTGTGGGCAAGGCTGAAGTAGGGCAGCAGCAATGCTATGGCGATGAAGGCCACTGCAAAACCCAGAACCACAATCAACAACGGTTCGATAATCGAAGACAATCCTTTAATCGTCTCGTCCACGTCGGCGTCGTATGTATCGGCGATGCGCAGCATCATATCGTCAATGGCGCCGGACTCGTAGCCGATGACGATCATGTCCGTGACCATCGGCGGAATGATCGCATCGGCGCGCAGGGGATCTTCCAAGCGGCCGCCTGCCTCCAGCACATCATGCACTTGGTTGAGTTTTTGCTCGATGAGGATATTTTCACTGGTTCGCGCGGTCACCTTCAACGCCTCAAGCAGCGGAATGCCTGCGGCCACGAGCGATCCGACCGATCGCGTGAATCGCGCAACGTTGATCTTCGTGCAAATGGGGCCGATGATCTTTGTGCGCATCGCCAGCCAGGCGTAGGTGTATTTGCCCGGCCTTGTTCTGCCATAGAGAAAGAGGCCCACCATCGTCACTACGACCGCGGGAACATAGATTTGGGGATAATTCTTGATGAAATTGGACATCGCGATCAGCCGTTTTGTGGCCTTGGGCAAATCCGCTTTGAGCCCTTCATAGATGTGCTGGAATTTCGGCACGGCCCAATACATGACGAAAAACAAAACCGCGATGCAGACAATGAGCGCCAGCACTGGATACATGAGCGCGGAGCGCACCCGCTTGCGCATCCGGGTCTTCATCTCCAGCAATTCCGCCAGGCGCCGCACCGAGGATTCGAGGATACCGCCGATCTCGCCGACTTCGATGACGGAGACGAACAGATGCGAGAAGGTCTTGGGATGCTCGCGCAGCGCCGAAGACAGCGTATTGCCTTCCTCGACGCGGCGGGCGATCTTGGCCGTGATTTTGCGCAGCCGCGGATGATGGGTGCGCTCGGCCAGAATTTTGAGCGACCGCAGCAGGGGAATGCCGACGTCCAGCAGCGTGCTGAGCTGGCGGCAAAAAATGGCCATGTCTTGCATGCTCGGGCCCGACAGCACGATTTTCATTTGCAGCGCCTTGCGAAGGATTTGCGAAGCGGTGGGCGGCTCTGCGGGCTGACCGCCGGTCTGAATGTCCGCGCCGCCGCCCGTCCCCAGGCCGGCGGGAATCACGGGCGCGAAATCGGTGGTATCAAGCGGTTTTGGCTTCTCCGGGTAAGTGGCGCTTTCGCGCGCCTGGGCGGCTTTGGCCCGAATAATCAGCTCCTCGCGCACCTGGTCCATCGAGGTGGCGCCGGAAGGCCCGCTTTTTTTCCCATTTTGTTCCTCAGCCATGAAACCGCTCCTTGCCTAATGTATCTAAACGAGAATAATTTATGCGTGCATTTGCAGTCCGGGATTCTTAATTGGATTTCTTCGCCAGTTTCAGTATGCGCTGACGTATGTCAGAGGAAATCCACATCCCTGCCTCAATTAGATCATTGAGGCATTTTCGCGCTCCAAATCCATGAGTTCCGGCATTAAAGGAAAAACACGGTAGCGCCCCAATGTCAGCAAAAACTCTACTCGTGTCATTCCTGCCAACTCCGCCGCGCGTCCTGACGTGAGGCGCCCGAGTTCGTATAGCTTGACGGCGGCAAGAATGCGCATTTCATGAGCAAACGTCACTTCATCCGTTTTCTCAGCCAGAAGAACCTTTTCTGGAATATCAATTGTCACATGTCGAGTCATGATACTGCATATCCCCAAATTACTACTGCGTTATGCTCTTGGCCTTTTTTATAAAGCTTATCAGCAATCTCAATGCATTATTTACGGTTTTTCCATTGGGAAAAACTTTGGCAACATCCGGCGCTAACATGACTACATTGCTTCCTGACTTGATCCGATCCGCATATTTTCCTCGTATGCCTTTCCCCTTCAGCAATTCGGCATAATCAGGAAGCATATCATCATCCATTTCCTCTTTATTCGATTTTTTCATATTTAATTCTAGTAGCCTTTCAATTTTAACTCGGCGGCCTAAAATCCTGAAAAGCCAACCCCGAAGGGGTTGAATTTGAATAGCCCCCGGTGGCAACCGGTGGGTTCGCATCCGTGTAATCTAACCACAACCCCGGAGGGGTTGAACCTGCAACACTGGCAATATTGACTTGCATTATCGGTTCAACCCCTTCAGGGTTGATGGCCCTAGCCGATCCGCCATCCCACCGGTTGCCACCGGGGGCTACTCAAATTCATCCCCTCCAGGGATGGGATGCCTTATGTACCAGATCGAAAGATCACTAACTTAGAAACCGCTTCACGTCAACATCACCGTCTTGACGATCTCCTCGGGCGTGGTCGTTCCGTCGAAGATTTTTTCGATCGCCGAATCCATCAGCGTCGTCAGGCCGGCTTCCTTGGACGCCTTGACCAAATCCGATTCCGTCGCTTCGTTGGCCATCAGGTCGCGCACTTTGGCATCCACGACAAACATCTCGAAGAGCGCCGTCCGGCCCGCATAGCCCGTATTGAAACAGTGCTCGCATCCAATCGCCTGCCAAAACCAGCGCGTCTGCTCCCCTTCGCCCGGCTTGATGCCGAAGTCGCGCAGCATCGCGTCGCTCGCCTTCTTTTTTTGCTTGCAGGATTTGCACAGCACGCGGATCAGGCGCTGGGCAACGATTCCAATCACGGCGCTGGAAATAACAAACGGCGCGATGCCCATGTGTTTGAGCGCCGAAATGGCCCCCACCGCGTTGTTGGTATGCAGCGTCGAGAGAACCAGGTGCCCCGTCAGCGCCGCGCGCATGGCGCTGCGCGCCGTCTCCAGATCGCGCACCTCGCCCACCATGATGACGTCGGGGTCCTGGCGCAGCGACGAGCGCAAGCCGGAGGCGAACGTCAGATCAATATTCGGCTCCACCTGCACCTGATTGATGCCGGACAGCTGGTATTCCACCGGATCCTCGATGGTGATGATATTGCGTTCTTCCTCGTTCAGGGTGTGCAGACAGGAATACAAGGTCGAGCTCTTGCCCGAGCCGGTCGGCCCGGTCACCAGGATGATGCCGTAAGGCTTCATGATCCAGGAGCGCAGGGTGCGCTCCTGGAATTCGTTCATGCCCAGTTCGCCCATGGCCTTCAGGACCATGCGCTGATCCAGGATTCGGATGACGATCTTTTCGCCGATATGAGTGGGCAGCGCCGAGACTCGGAAATCGAACCGTCCATTATTGATGGTAAGTCCGAAACTGCCGTCTTGCGGCCGGCGGCGCTCGGTCACGTTCATGTTGGCCAGCACTTTGATGCGCGCCGTGACGGCTTCGCGCATTTCGGCGGGCAGGTTCATGACGTGGCGCAGCGCGCCGTCAATGCGATAGCGCACGCGGACGCTCGCTTCCATCGGTTCGATATGGATATCGGTGGCGCGGGCGGCGATCGCGCGCTCGACCATCGAAGAAACCAGCTGCACGGCTGACTGCCGGTCGGCGCGCTTGTCCATGCGCCCGAAGTCCGCCGCCGCGCTCATTTCGGGGGACGCAGCCGCAGAGCCTTCTTTTTGCGCTATCGAAGCGGGCATCAGAAAGTCTTCACCGGGTTCCAGCGCTTCGGCGGCGGCCTCTTCTTCCTCGCCTTTATCCGGATACAAAAGATTGATCTGGTCCACCAGCGCGTCATGAGAGGCGTAGAGCGGAATAACCACCAACCCCGACATGATGCTCAAAGCGTCGCTCATCATGAAATACAACGGATCGGCTACGGCGATTGTCAGCGTCGTTTTGCTGCGCTTGAGCGGCAAAAAGATATGGCGGCGCACAAAGGAGCCTGGAAACAGCTTGAGCGTTTTGCGCGGCAGCTTGGCGCCGGCAAGATCCGCTTCCGGCAGGTCGAGACCTTCTTTGAGCTGAGTGAGCAATTTCTGGCTGGTCAGTTTGCCGGAACGCTCCAGGATTTCACCGACCGGTTTTTTTTCCGCGTCCGCCTGGTTGAAGGCCTCCAGAAAGTCCTCCGGCGCGCACAGGCCGTTGTGAACCAGAATATCCGAGGCTTGCTGGACACGGTTGAGCGAGGAAATCGAACGCGGAATCTTGTGGATAATTTCACCCAGCCGTTGCGGCGTCAGAATGCCCCGCTTGACCAGCAGCGCATAGCCGCGCTTGCCCATGGCTTCAGCTTCCGACAAGGTGGTGATCTGGGGAGGCGAGAGGACCAGCCCGGTTTCACGCAGCAAATTGCCCAACGCGGCGACATTCGGTTCAAAGGCCTCGAGGATATAAATCAACTCGCGTTCGCTTGTTTGCAGGGTCGAGCGCAAGTCCGGGATCGCTGTCTTCTCCTCGTCTTCGCTCACCACCAACAGCGGCTTGATTTGCACAAAGAGCTCGCGATAGGTCTCGGCCGAAAAAGCGCTCTGATTCATGATCTCCAGCAGGCCCTTATGCGACTTGTCGTCGTCTTTTCCAGGCGCTACGAGTTTTTCCAAAAAAGCGTTGGAAATCAGGCCTGCTTCCTTCATCAAGAACGCAAGTTTGGGTGAATTGTCACGCATAATCGGCGCTTCCTCTCAGTTGTAAGTTCCGAGTTCCGAGTTCACAGTTCGGAGTTTCAGGTTCCTATTATCTATCCCCTCTCGCTGCTCTGTGCATCTCACGGACAGACACGGACAGACACGGACTTGGCGCAAGCCTTCTTCGCGTCTTCTGTCTCCGCGTCTCCCCTCTCTGCGTCTCCTGTCTCCTGCCTCCTGTCTTCTCGGCTACGGATTCTTCATCAAGTATTCTTCTCTAACCAGCGCCCGGCGTTCGAAATCGCCTTCGCGGCAAAGATAGACGGCTCGCCGCGTCAATCCCTGCGCCGTTACGGGCGTATTGGCTTCAATCCAGATATCCTTGGGCTTATGGATCAAGCCGGACTTGGCATACTCGGCATCCGGCGCCGTGGCAGTTTTGATGACGATATACACGGTCTTTGGGTTATCGGCCGCTTCGGCTGCTTTTCCGCCGCCGGCTGTTTTCCGGAGCCAATCCGACAGCACGGAAATGTACATTTCCTCGCTATCCTGGCGGCCATCGGACACCCATCGGCTCAGGGCGCGGAGGATGGCCGAACGCTCTTCGCTCAGAGCAACGGCTTGCGCCTGCGCGTTCACCGTCTGCGCGCCGTTGCCCGCTTGACCGCCGATAATGGCAAACATCACGAGGAACATCACCGCCAATATCCCCAGCGTGATCAGCAACGCCACTCCGCGCCGGCGGGCGGCCGGTTTCCAGTTTCCAGTTTTCGGTTTACGGTTCATATTTTGCCATCCACCATCCGCTATTCACGATCCACCATACACTATCCGCATCCATCGCTTTCATCTATAAATCAAACACTCCCGTTACGGTCATGTTGATAGCGGGATACTTTTTGCTGCGCACGATCACGGTCGCTTTGACAAGTTTGGGCCGTGTGGCGCCCTCGTGCTGGTCTTTCCATTCGGGCGTCACGCCGCCGGCAAAGCTGTCGGCGTATTGAAAGCGGATTTCATTCGGATAATCGCGGGGCGAAGCGCCAAGCTCCGAGGCGCTGCCGGCGATTTGGCGGATGCGCACGCCCTCGCCCCGGGGCGAAATCACCGGAAAGGCGCATGAATCCGAGCGCCAGACGCATTGGCTGGTCATCTCATCGGCGACGGACAAAGCGTGGGTACGGAATAACTCCGCCAGTCCCTGATAGACCGCCCGTGTCTCGCCGAAAACGGCGTCGGTTTCTTCCATCCGCCGCGTGTCGGTCATGAATGACTCAGCAATGCCATACACCATGGAAGCCAGGATCGCGAAAACGGCCAGGGCAACCAGCAGCTCTACCAGCGTAAATCCGCCCGCGCGGCGGGCGCGGGGCGATCCGGAAACCTTTGCGGACGAACGGCCCAAACGGCTCATAATCCGCCTCCCGGCGCCGCATCGGACGGGCCGATCATGACTTCCGTCAGGCCGTATTGGGTCAACCGCCGCGCTTCGGTCGTCTGGCTGTCCTCATCCTTGCCCTCCCATGTCACAACGACGCCAACGCGCGTAGAGCTGGTGATCGCCAAATAGGGGCTGAGCTTCACCTGCCATTGGAAACCTTCCATTCCGGGCGTTTCGACTTTTGCCGGGGATTTCAGCGGCAGCCGCGGCGCCTGAGAAAGGCTGTCGGACGTGATCGCCTTGTAGCCAGCCGTTCGTAGGATCGCCATTTCGTTCTGCGCGATCACGGCAGCCTGGAAACGCTTTGTGTATTTGCCATTGATCCGGCGCGACGTGGCGGCCAAATCCACCAATCCATAAAAGCCAATGATAAAGATGACCAGGGCAATCAGCACCTCGACGAGAGACATCCCTCGCGGGCGCGGCCCTGTTTTGATGTTCGGGAAAAAGGCATTCATCGCAAAGGATAAACTATCCTTCTTTTTGGGATAGACCTGCCCGCATCATAATGCGCACATGAAAACGTATTTATGCGCCGGGCAAATCCCCCAATTCAAGAGAAAAACAACAAGACCGCCCGCGCGCTATTGACGCGACGCCCCCTGTGAGGGTAGATTTCGAGCCGTTGCGCCTTCGCTCCAGCGGGAACGCGACTGCCGCCAGGAGGTTTTCTCATTATGTCGTTCCGCTCATTTTTTCTCACTTTCTTCGTTATATTGCTGTTGGCCGGCGTCGCCGGAGGCGGCGCTTACCTGTATATGCAGCGCCGGCAAGGCTCGGTTTCGCAGGAACTGGAAAAAGCGGCGCTGCTGGCCAAGCAAGGCGAATATGAGAAGGCCCTGGAGATCGTCGAGAAGCTCCCGGCGCAGGCCAAAGGCTCGACCCTTGTGCCGAACGTCGAGATCGCGCGCATTGAAATTCTGGTGAAGCTCGGGCGCGACGCCGATGCAGCCAAATATTCCGAGGAATTCATCCAGCGGTTTGCATCCTCGCCGATGGCCGCCCTGCCTCGGGCGGTCCTCGGCCGCGCCGCCCTTGCGCGGGGTGAAAAGGACAAGGCGCGCCAGTATTTCGAAACAGCCCTGAAGGATGCGAAAGATGATCCTCAAGGACCTGCGGCGGTCCGCGCGACGCTGGGGCTGGCCAATATCATGGCCGCCGATGGCGTTCTGATCGGGGCCAAGAAGCAAATCGAGGCCTTGATGAAACTGCCGCTGGAGCCGCAGATCAAAGATGAAGTCGAAAATGAACTCGGCTCGGTCAATATCAAATTGCTTTACGGCCGGGAGACCAGCGACAAGGACATCGTTCATGAGATGCAATCGGGAGATTCGATCGGAGACCTCAGCAAGAAATACAATGTCCCCATGACCGTCCTGATAAAGAAGAACAGCATCCTGGATCCCAGGAAAATGGGGTTGGGCCGCCGCATCATCATTCCCATCCATGAATTCAGCATCGAGGTGGACCGGTTCTCCAACACCCTGACCGTCAAAGACAAGGGCGAGCTGTTCAAGAAATATCGTGTCCGCACCGGCGGGGATAATTACATGACGCCCGAAGGCGATTTCGAGATCAAGAGCAAGAAAGAGAATCCGACGTGGAGCGATCCCAAGACCGCCATCCGCTATCCGGGCGGGGATCCGCACAATGAACTGGGCACGCGCTGGATGTCATTCATGGGCGCGCGCCTGGGCATTCATGGAACGATTCATCCCGATTCGATCGGCTTGTATTCATCCAACGGCTGCGTCGGCATGGCGAAGGAAGACGTCGAGGAACTCTATGACTACATCCCTTCCAAAACGCCGCTCAAAATCTTTGGCAAACAGAATCCCCTGATCAAGAAGCGCTCCACGGAATATTTGAAGCGCTCGGCGCCGGCGCCCTTGCAGGCGGTGGGCGATGAGACCGAAGGCGGCGGCGAGGGCGTGGGCGGGCGCGATGAAAAAACAACCGGCGCCCTCAAGACAGCGCCCGGCGAAACCGGGAAATCATCGGAAAATCCGCTCTGGAAACCTCGAACCACGAAACCGGAGCCTACGCCCAAAAAGACAAGCCCAACCCCTAAAAAGACGGAAGCTAAAAGCGACAAGAAAAAGTGATCCCTTGACGGCGGTCCTGAAGCGGGGTATATACTGCCCGCGAATAGCGCAGGCGAGATTGCGATGAGAAGCAGTTTATGAGATTAATCATTGAACCCGTTATCTACTTCACGTCCTCGGTGGGAGGAAAATGCCTGCAGACGGTCCGGGAACTGGGGCGGATCGCTCTTTTCTTCCTGAGCGCCTTCGGCAAGCTTTTTTATGCGCCGTGGGGAATCCTCCGCATCCTGCAACAGGTTCATTTCATCGGCGCGAAATCGCTTCTGGTCGTCGGTCTGACGGGACTGTTTGCGGGCATGGTTTTGGGGCTTCAAGGCTACTATACCCTGGTCAAATTAGGCTCGGAATCGTTGGTGGGCGCCGTCGTGGCGTTGTCGCTGATTCGCGAACTGGGCCCTGTCCTGACGGCGCTGATGGTGACGGGGCGGGCCGGCTCCTCGATCACGGCCGAGCTCGGAATCATGCGCATCACGGAACAGATAGATGCGCTGGAGACGATGAATATTGATCCGATCAAGTTTTTGATTTCGCCGCGATTGTTCGCCTCGCTGATATGTTTTCCCCTGTTGACGGCGGTCTTTGACGTCGTGGGCATCGCCGGCGGATACCTGACGGGCGTGATGCTGCTGGGCGTCAATTCGGGAACGTATCTGCGGCACATGGAAAGCTCGGTCGAGATGAAGGACGTCTCGGGCGGGTTCATCAAGTCTGTTATCTTCGCCATCATTGTTTGCATCATCTGCTGCTATCTGGGCCATCATGTGCAGCGTCGCAAGGAATTTGGCGCGCGCGGCGTGAGCTTCGCGACGACGGCGGCCGTGGTGACTTCGAGCGTCTTGATCCTGGTCTTTGACTATGTGCTGACTTCTTTTCTTCTCTAGGCGGATCATGGGCGAAACCATCATTCAGTTGACGAATATCCATAAATCCTTCGGCACGAACCATGTGCTGCAAGGAGTGGACTTGACCATCGAACAGGGGATGGTCACGACCATTATCGGCCGCAGCGGAATCGGCAAAAGCGTCCTCTTGAAGCATTTCATCGGTCTCATTCAGCCGGACGAGGGAGAGATACTGTTTCATAATCGCAGTCTGAAGGAAATGTCCCGCGCCGAACGCCGGGAATTAAAGCGCAAGTTCAGCTACATGTTTCAGCAATTGGCGCTGTTCGACTCGATGACCGTGCTCGAAAACGTCGCCATGCCGCTGGAGGAGACCACCCGGCTGACCCGGATGCAGATTCAAAAGCGGGCGTTGGAAAGAATCGCCCAGATGGATTTGCACGG
>JAPLSP010000151.1 GCA_026398575.1 Candidatus Sumerlaeota bacterium
CTAAAGCTCCGTTAGTTGGTGTTCTGTTTTCGGTTGTCGGTTTTCGGTTCATAGTCCACAAGGAATTGACTCTGAGAAATATGAATCTTGAACCGCGAACCGAAAACCGAAAACCGAAAACTGAAAACCGAAAACTGAAAACCGAAAACCGAAAACCGAGAACCGCATGATGCGCGATCCTGAAAAGTTAAAAGGCATTCGCTGGCTCGTAATGGGCGCGGGCCGCAGCGGCAAAGGCGCGGTGCGGTTGCTGCGCCGGGCTGGATATGAAACGTTGTGGGTGGACGAAAAGAAGGCGCCGGAAGGCCATTATGGCCCTGTCCTCTTCGGCCCTTGGCGTCCGGAATGGCTCGACGGAATGGATGGCGTGATCTGGAGTCCCGGCATCCCGCTCGATCATCCCTTGGCGCAGGAAGCGCGCATTCGCGGAATGGAGGTCATCAGCGAAATCGAGCTGGCATGGCGTTTCGCGCAGGCCCCGGTGATCGCCGTCACCGGGTCGAACGGCAAGACGACGACGACCAGTTGGATCGCTTATATGCTGAGGACCGCCGAGCGGCGCGCCGTCGAGTGCGGCAATATTGGCCGCGCGTTCAGCGAAGTGATCGCCGATGAAGAAGAAGGCGCCGCCGCGCGCGCGGAAACATACGTGGTCGAAGTCAGCAGCTTTCAGCTCGAGTCCATCGCGCGCTTCAACCCACAGATTGCCCTCCTGCTCAACATCACGGCGAACCATCTGGACCGCTACTCGTGCATGGACGCCTATGCGCTGGCCAAAGGGCGCATCGCATTGAACATGGGGCGCGGGCAGTCGCTGATTGTCAACGGAGAGGATGACCGATGTCTTGGGATTGCCCGGCAAAGCGGCTGCGAAGTTGTTTTTTTTGGCCGCGCCACGCATGTGCTGGGCGGCGCATTGCTGGACGAGACGCGGCTGATCTGGCGCCCGGCGTCCGGCGGCGAGAACGACATTGAGTGGGTTTGCGCGAACGAATTGATTCCTCCGGGCGCGCACAATGTTCAGAATGCCCTGGCCGCTGCCGCCGCCGCGCGCCTGATGGGCGCGGATGATGATTCGATCCGCCGCGGGCTGCGGGATTTCAAGGGCGTGGAGCATCGCATTGAATTTGTCGCCGAAATCAGCGGCGTCCCCTATTACAACGATTCCAAGTCCACGACGGTCCCGGCGCTCGAGGCGGCCCTGCGCAGCTTTGCCTTGCCGATCGTGCTGATCGCCGGCGGGCGCGACAAGAAAGCGCCCTTCGGCGACGTCGCCGCTCTCGTGCGCGAGCGCGTGGCGCACATTGTCCTGATGGGCGAGGCCGCGGGGCTGATCGCCTCGCATTGGGCCGATCTCGCGCCGATCACCATGGTCTCCGACTTGAAGGCCGCCCTCGTATATGCAGGCCGGGCCGCGCGCCCCGGGCAGGTCGTGTTATTTTCGCCGGCGTGCGCCAGCTTCGATCAATACAAGGATTTTGAAGAGCGTGGCCGCGATTTCAAACACCGCGTTCTCGAGATCAAGGAATCATAAGCCATGATGCCGTCCAAACGCAAAAACCCCTTCGCGCTCAACTACGCGATCCCTTTGTTCCTGGTCGCGCTGTCCCTGATGTGCTTCGGGCTGGTCATGGTATATGCCAGCAGCTCGACGATTGTGCGCAAGCCCAAATCCAAATCGAAGATGGAGATCGCGGCGCTGACGACGCTCAGCGACAACTATATGCGCGTCCACAGCACGTCGTTTCTCCAGAAGCAGGCCCTGTGGGCGCTGGTCGGATTGATCACGATTTTTGTCTTCGCGCATCTGAGCTACGCCAATCTCCAGCGCGCCGCGCTTTACGCGCTGGCGATCGCGATCATCGGATTGGCGGCGGTTTATTTCTTTCCGCCGGTCAATGGATCGCGACGATGGATGCGCCTGGGTCCGCTCAGCCTGCAGCCGTCCGAATTGGCCAAGCTGGCGATGGTCGTGGCGATGGCCGCGTATCTGACCCGCTGCTCGGATTATTTGCCGTCCATCAAGCGCTGCTTGTTGGGCGCAGTGCTCATGGTCGGGGCGGTGGCCGGATTGATATACAAGGAGCCGGATTTCGGATCGGCGGCCGTCATCGGGCTGGTTGTATTTTCCATGTGGTGGGTTGCCGGACTGCGCAAATGGCAGCTGGTGGGGATGGTCGTACTGGGCGGGCCGCTGCTGACCTGGCTGATGTTGCGGGAACCGTACCGGCGCCTGCGCATCCTGGCGTATCTGGACCCCGAGAAATACGCCCACACGGGCGGATGGCATCCGCTGCAGTCGCTGATCGCGTTAGGCTCGGGCGGAGTTTATGGCGTCGGGCTGGGCCAAAGCATGCAGAAATTCCAGTTCCTGACCGAGTCGCATACGGATTTTATTTTTTCCATCATTGGCGAGGAATTGGGGCTGGTCGGCGTATCCGTGGTGCTGGTGGTGTATCTGCTGCTGATTATTCTGGCGCTGCGCGTAACGTGGCAGACTCCGGACACTTTCGGCCATTTGCTGGCATTCGGGCTGACGGCAATGATTGCGATTCCGACCCTCGTCAATCTCGGCGTCGTCACCAGCTCGCTGCCGACGAAAGGTCTGGCGCTGCCCTTCATCAGCTATGGTGGCTCTTCGCTGCTTGTCAATTGCGCGGCGATCGGGATTCTGATGAATATCGCCGCGGCCAATTATGCCGAGCGGCGGATGACTTGACGGCGAATCGGAACCAAATGTAAAATGAAAAATGAGAAATTGAAAATGAATCACTTATTCTGCATCAATATCAGAAATCTGACGATAACTTAAGAATTTTCGCTATGATAATACAGAGCGGGAGAGATTTGAGCCTTGGGATTGCTTGAAGGATTCATGAGGAGGAACGTGTGGAAGCGGATAAATGCGCCATCGTGATTGCGGCGGGAGGAACCGGCGGACACATCATGCCGGAGATTTCCGTGGGCCATGCTCTGGCGGCTCTGGCGCCGCAGTGCGCGCCGCTGTTTGTCTGCGGGCGCCGCGAGCAGGAGCGCGAATGGTTCAACGCGGCGGGAATCGAGCCGTTCGCCCTGCCGGCGCGGCCCATGGGGCAGGGGATCGCCGGGCGGATCGCGGGCTTGGGCGTATTGGCCTTCAATACGATTAACGCAATGCGATACCTGCTGCGTGTGCGCGCCCGCGCGGTGTTGGGGATGGGAGGATACGTCTCCGCTCCCACGTGCCTGGCCGCTCTGATCTTGCAGCGTCCGATTCTGATCCATGAACAGAATGCCGTCTTGGGGTGGGTCAACTGGTGGCTTTCGGGACGGGCGAAGATCGTGGCCGGCGCCTATCGCGAGATTGAGAGCGCCGCTCCCAAAGGGCGCTTTCGACTGACCGGCAATCCGGTGCGCGAGGGGATTGGCGCGATGGATCGCGCCGAAGGGCGCCGCGCGTTCGGGCTCGATCCGGAACGTCCGGTCCTCGTTATCACGGGCGGCAGCCAGGGGGCGCAAAGCCTCAACCGGTTTGTCGGCGAGATGTTGTGGCGCCTGGATGCGCAGGAGCAGGCCGCCGGGCTTCAGGTGATTTGGGCCGCCGGAAAAAATCGCCACGAGGAATGCATGCAGCAGTTCGCGCCCGAATCCTTTCAGCGGCTGACGCTTCAGATTCATCCCTTCATCGAAAAAATGGAGGCGTTCTGGGCGGCGGCCACCCTGGCCGTCGCGCGCGCCGGCGCCTCGACCATTGCCGAAGTCACGTTGTGCGGCGTGCCGGCGGTCTTCTTCCCGTTGCGCACGGCGGCGCAGGATCACCAGTCGCGCAACGCCGAAGCGCTGGTGCACGCGGGGGCCGCCATCCGGATGTCGGAATATGAGCATCTACCGCAGGAGCTGGCCGATGCGCTGTTGCTCCTGCTGGGCAATTCCAAACGCTGCGCCTTGATGTCGCGCGCGGCGCACAAACTCGCGCGGCCCCATGCGGCGCGCGATCTGGCCCGGCTGGCGCTGGAGGCGGCGAAATGCCTCCCATAGTGCTCGGAATTATAAATTCAGTGACGTATTTTTGCCTCAGGGACGAAAGTAATGCGCTCAGAAGCGGCGCCAGCTTT
>JAPLSP010000056.1 GCA_026398575.1 Candidatus Sumerlaeota bacterium
CCTTACTCCAAAAGCTGGCGCCGCTCCTATCCGCATTGGTCTTTGCTTGCTCACATGAGTATTTGTAGCGATTTGATGTCGTTATTTTTTCGATTATCACCACTTAATTGGCTGTGAATTGCATGATGCGCATGGCGTGGCCGGCGCTTTTGGTTTCGGGCGAGATGCGCAGCGTTAGCGTGTGGGGCCCGGATTTCAGGTCCGCGCCCAGCAGGACGGTGCGCGGATAGTGCAGACCCTTGCTGTAGGCGTGAAAAAGATTCACCGTCTGGAACGCCCCGCCGTCCACGCTCACTTCGGCCATGCCCGCGTCCGGACCGGCGACGATGAACGCGCCCACGGCGGTTCCTTCGAAAGAGAGCGTCAGTTCGGCGCCGGGTTCGGTTGCACACAGCATGGGGATCGAGGTGAACCGGTCGCGTTTGCTGCCGGGCAGGCTTTTCCAATCGGGCACGCCCAATGTCCAGCCTTGTTTCACCTTGGCCTGCTTGGGATCAATGAAGCGGCCGGAGGAATAGTTCATGGGATCGAGCGGGGCGGACGGCAGGGCGTGCGCCGTTAGCGCTGCGTCCGCGCTCAACGGAGCGGCCCAGGCGCGGTTGAAGAGTTCATCAATCATGTTGGCGCAAATCGTGTTGCCCGCCGGCGCCGGATGAACGCCGCCATATACCTTCCACGTCAATGTCCCTGCGGTGATCTGCGAGGCGACTTCGCGCGCGAGGTTGAGGCGGCTTCGTGCGCCTCGACGGTCAGCGGGATTTGCCCGGACTGGAATGCGCTGAGGATGCCCTCGTTCACGAAGAACGTGACGACGATATCCATATTCGGATTCGCGCGGCGGGCGTGCCGGACAATGCCCTCGAGGCCGCGGATGCATTCCGCGCGCGAGTGATGGCCGTCTTGGTCGTCGTTGACGGCGAATTCCACGAAGAGCAGGTCAACCGGCCCTTGCGCGAGGACGTCGCGTTCGAGCCGGAATGCGCCCGACATGGAGGTGGTCGAACTGATGCCGGCGCTGATGAACTTGAAATCGGCGTTGGGGAAGCGCTTCTTCAGGATGTCGCAAACCATCGGGCGGTAGCCATTCATCTCGGTGATGGAGCCGCCCATGAAGACAACCGTGGCTTTTCGAGCGCGCTCGAATTGAATGCGCGAGTTATTCAGATTGCCGCGGAATTGGACGTTGGCGCCGAAGGGCGCTGCAGCTGAGATTGCAGATGCGGCTCCGGCGATGGCGGCAGCAGCCGGTTGTACAGTCTTCTTTCCCGTTTCCTCTGTGGTTTTCATTTTCACGGGTTCCTCGGCAATCAAAGCGGCGGCGCAGCAAAAGCCAATCATTGCCGCAATGTGGATTCGCATAATCATTTTTAGTTTCCTTTCCCGATATGTATTGAAATCCTGAAAGGATTGCTCTAATATGAGTTTAGCGGCTGATGGCGGCCCAGAGAGTTGTTTTTGTGGCGATATAGAGGGCGCCATTCGCGGCCACGGGCGTTGCCCACATGGGCGCGCTCAGGTTGATTTGGCCGAGGGGCTTCAGTTCTTTGCCAGTGGCCAGAACGTGCAGTTGCTTTTCGGTGGGCAGGTAAACCTTCCCATCCGCCACCAGCGTCGAGCCAATCGCCCGGCTCTTGGTCTCATACACCCACTGCAATTTCCCGGTCTCCGCGTCGAGACAGTGCAACCGCCCGGCCACGTCCGCGACGTAAAGCAGGCCGGCGGCGATGGAGACGGTCGAGAGTGTGCGGTCGAGACCTTGGTAAGACCATAGGCGGGCGGTCTTGGTCACGTCGCCGGTTTTTGCGGCGTCCAGGCAGTACAGTGCGCCGCGTCCGCGCCCGTGATCGGGATCGCGCCCAATGGCCACATAGACGCGGCTCTTGTAGAAAACCGGCGTGGCGATGATCTCGCTCATCCCGACGAACGTTCCGTCACTGGCCTTGTTGATGCTGTCGGAGCGCCGGCGGTCGCCCAACGTGTAGTGGGCGATCATATCCCTGCCGCCGAACTCGCGATATTCGGGCGGATTGCAGTCGAACCACCACACCGTCTTCAGCTTGACCAATTCTTTTTCTTTGGGCACGCCGTCGAGCGCCTCAAACGCGTAACAGAAACCGTCGCCGCCGCCGAGGAAAATCATTTTGCGTCCGTCCACCACGCCCATTGAGGGCGACGACCACTGCCCATGCAGCATGTTGGCGGCGGTGGGCGCCGTATCCCTGGCCAGCAGGCGGCCCGTGCGTTTGTCGAAGACGATGAGCGTCGGGGCGTTGGGCGCAAAGCATCGGCGCGCGGCGTCCTTTTCGATCGGATGGGTGATGATGCGGTCAACGCCGTTACAGGTGGTGACGTAGAGCAGATCGCCGTCAATCAGCGGCGAGCCGTTGACCGCGTCGGATGGACGCACGGCCACCTGCTTGTCCGTGTACATATCGAAGGACCATATCTCCCTGGCCTCGCGGGGCGCCGGCGTCGGGGCGCCCGCTGTTGTGGAAGCATCTGCCGCCGCCGGCTGGCCGTTGGTGTCGAGGCAGAATAACACAGCGTTCTGATCCACGAAATAAAGCCGGTCGCCCTCGACCGCCGGCGTCGAGCACACCCCCAATTGCTTGGGGAAGTGGCGGAAGTTCATCGCGTCTTCCTTCAGGTCTTTGCGGCAGGATTTGGTCCACTGCCAGAGCAGTTTCCCCGTCGCCTCGTCGAAGCACTTCAGGACGCCCTTGGTTTCGATCATCCCGCCGACGAATACCTTCCCCCCGGCGACAACAGGCGTCCCGCAGGAGAACGCGCCGATCTTGGAAACCCACTTCAAGTTCTTGGCCGTGGCAAGGTCCATTTCCCCATTGGCGTCCCGGTTCCCAGGCGCGAAAGAAGCAGGCAGATTTTTTTCCTGCGAAACCATGTTCTTGCAAGGCAACCCGCCCCATTGCGCAATTTCGGCGCCGGCGCCGGGCTCCGCAGCGATTGCTGCGCTGACGCAAAAGATCAGCAAACTCGCCGCGCTGAACATTCGTTCGATCATGATTGTTATTTTCCTGGGCAATATAAGATTCCGGGGCGCTAAAGCGAGCGCTCCCATTCTATCTGTCTTCGCGGCCTTTCCCCCGAGGAGGATAGGCGCTTCTTCTGATCTCCATCAAGGTAACTCCTTGTTCAGCCGGCTTTTTTTCCTGAATCAATCCCGCTTTCAGCAGCTTCTCCCTGATGGATGGGAGCTCCTCCAGCGGCTTCCAGGAAATCTCGTCCATATCCGTTGCAAGGTCTGATGGAAGGAGTTTGCCCTCACGAATCATCGAGACAACCTGCTCTGCCATCAACGGCTTGAAGCGTTCCTTTCCATGAGCGACATCAAATCGTTGCTTCGATGGAGCAGGATTTTCCGTTTGCTCCTGCGGGCGCTGTTGGCTGGCAATCTCTGATTGGAGATCGGAAAGCGAGATATCCGGGCCCCAGGGCGATAATTCCTGCGATTCCGCGGCTTGCGCGGGAACAGGCGGAGGCTTGATGGCAAGATGCTTTGCGAATTCAGGCAATGACGCCAATGGTACCCACTGCGCCATTCCCTTTTTCCACAGATAATCGGATTCATTCAGCTGCTCCGATTTTATCGCGCTGATGATTTGCTCCCTGGTCAACGGCCCTCTCTGTTGCTGCCCGCGGGCAATGTGCCATTCGGCCGGCGAGAGATTGCCCGGAGGAGGCGGTGGCGGCGTTTCACGGTCTGTCATATCGGACTCCATCATGGATCAAATGTCGAAAACAGCGCATTGAATCGTGTCGGCTCGCGCAGCGACAGGCGGGCAGGAATTTCCCATACGGATTCGAAACGGCTGCTGTTCCTTGCGCAACTGCCGGATGATTGTGGCTCAATACGCCATACAGATCAATTGTGAAAAATTTGCCTTTTTGCCATTGACCGTGCGGCCATCGTGACCTATACTATCAACAGAATCATCCCATCGGGCTCTTCATGGGTTCCGTTGGTCCCGCGTCCTTCGGGGCGCGGGTTTCTCATTTAAGGAGGCGGAAATGGCGCGCGTCTCCGTATTCATTGATGGTTTCAATGTTTATCATGCGCTGGAGAGGCGGCCGGCTTGTCACAAGTACAAGTGGCTGGACTACGCCGCCTTGGCTCGCTGCTACATCGGAGGCCGGGACACGCTGGAAAAAGTATACCTGTTTACGGCCTTCGCCACTTGGAATCCCCCCAAGGTCAACCGCCACAAACTCTATCTGCGCGCTTTGCGAAAGCGAGGCGTGGAAGTGGTGATGGGCAAATTCAAACGCAAAGAAAAGAATTGCCAGCTTTGCCACAAAACGTTCCAGACTTTCGAAGAGAAACTGACGGACGTGAATATCGCACTGTATATGTTCCGCGGCGCATTTCTTGACGAATATGAAAAAGCGATTCTCATCTCGGGTGATACGGATATTCTTCCAGCGGTAAAGATGATCCATGAATTGTTTCTCGACAAACAAATAGGGGTTGTTGTCCCAATCGGCGGTTTCTCCGAAGACCTTAAGCGCGAATGCGATTTTCATTATCAGATGAAAGAAAGCCAGCTGGCGCGTTCGCAATTGCCGGAGGTATTGCCGGACGCTGCCGGAGACATACGGCGGCCTACCGAATGGCAGTAGCACCAAAGAAAACCCGAATTGACGGTTTCATGGTCTGACCCAAGGTCTGACCCTGCCGCCCGCATGGTAAGCATACCGCTGAAATGCAAATATTGCCAAGCCTTGGGCGATCTTGCGCTGGATTCAGCCCAACAAGACGCTCGCCGACCTCATCGCAACTGCTGCGTGCGGTGTCAAGGCTCTTCATCCAGTTGTGATCTCGCCATCGCAGCCATCGCGTCATCACTACACCTAAATCATTCCAGATATGGCTTCAACTGAATAAAGTTGATAATGAGTTCTTCGCCGGGGGCGGCTTTTTCGTCGGTGAAGGAGATGGCTTGCGTTGCGGAATCGGTGCGGAAGACGATTCTGTGCAGGTTGATCTTGGCCACATTGTCGTTGTGTTCATAACGGCCTGAGTTACGGCGGTCTATGTGGGTGAAACTTTTGTCGGGGAAGGTTTCGAAGCCTTCCAGATCGGCGGCGATGCCGTAGGGGCGGGGGTTGTATTTTTTGGCGAGAACGTCTTTGCGGTCGGCGGTGACGAATTGGAGGGAGTAGAGTTTGCCGGGGGTGAGGCCGCTCGCGGTTTGGGTGATGCGGTTGGGTTTGCCGGCGTGGCGGGTCAGGACGCAGACGGCGTCGCCCGCTTTGCCGGCGCCCCAGCGGCCCTGGCTGTTTTTGCCATAGCCGGAGATGGTGTCGGCGCGGATGGCGCCTTCGGCGGCGGGCGCGAGCGTCCAGCCTTTCAAGCCGTCGGCGAAATCGCAGTTGGTCAGGTGGCCGGGGTTGTATTTGAAGCCGTAGCGCGCCGAGAGCATGTCTTTGTTACCCTCGACGGCGTAGTGGCGCATGAGTTTGAAGGACCAGCGCGCCAGTTCTTCGTCGCCGTAGTACGTGCCCCAGTAGCCGGTTGTGGCAAGGCCGGCGAAGTCGGGGCTGTTGGCGACGAGGTTGACCTGCATGTCGAGGAAATATTTGAAGTCAACGGCGGGATCATGTTCGAGGGAGATGATGGGAATTTGGTTGAAATTGCCGAAGATGATGCCGGTTCCAGAGGCGGCGCCGGGGTAGAAGGCGTTGAAGCGGCGCATGGTTTCGGCGATCATGTTGTCGAGATAGGCGGCGGCGGCTTTTTCGTCGGTCTGCGGATGGCAATAGGCCTCGAAGAGCAGGCGGCCGCGTCCTCCGGAGGCGTTGAGGGCGGCGGACATGAAGTCGGTATGCAGGGCGGAGATGGAGGGCTTGCCGACGATCCAGGTATAGATCAGGCGGCGCTCGGGGTTGCGCAGGCGCCACAGGGCTTTGGTGTAGTTGTCAATGGTGGCGCGGCCAAAGAAGAGTTCGTCGCTGGTGAAGCCGTCGTATTGCGGCTGGGTCATGCCGGCGTGTTTTTCCATGCGCGCCTGCACGTTGGCGGGATCGTCCACGGGCGCGACGTTGAAGTTGGCGAGCCACTTGAGGCCGCGAGCTTTGGCTTCGGGAAGGGCAGGGCCGGGAAGAGAGCCGCCGTTCAGCGTGGTCACGGCGTAGAGGATGTTCTTTTTCATGAACTCCCAGCCGTAGCTGCCGTTCTCCTTGACCTGCGAGTCCGCGCACGGAGGATAGTCGAAAATCTCCGGGATGGAGCGGACGATCAGGCGCGGGGCGACAGCGTTGGCGATAGGGGCAGCGGTGGCGGCAGATTTGGCGTTTCCGACGGCAGGGACAGCAGGGACGATAGGGACGACAGGGACGCCGGCGACGGTGACGCGATGCTCGCCCATGGAAAGCTCGCGGAAGGCTTCCAAGCGGTCGGTCGAGGACGTGATTACGGTATCCCGATTATCAAGTGTGACGGTCAGTTGCGGGGAAGGCCCCGGCAATTGCGGGGCACGCGATTCCGGCGCGCGCGATTTCGACACGGCCTCATCAATGAAGGCAACGAAGACCCACCCATCGTGCGGATTGACAAAGGTGAAAGTCTGCGGTGATGGAATGGCCCGAATTGGCTCATCGAGAACCTCGGCAACCAGATTGTTCAGCTGCTTGATGCGGCTGCGATCAATGACGGGGATATCAACGATGCTGATGGGATAGGAATCCCCTAGAATCGTCGCGCGGGTTCCGGCGTGGCGTAGTTCGGCCTTGAGCGAATAGTCGCCGCAGGGGAGATCGCTGAGGGGAATTAGGATTTTGCTGTCTTTGAGTTGGAGGGGAGGGGCAAAAGGCAGGGAAGGGGAAGGGACAGACGGGAGAGAGACTGACTGGGATGCCGGGGAGTTTTCGCGGGAGGCCGGCGTCGTGGTGAGGTCTGCGCGAGCGAAGACCAGGCATTCATAGGCGTCCTGCTTCTCGTTCAGCGTGCCAAAAAACTTGAGCGTCAGCTCGGGGTTGGCGCGCGGGATTCGGTTGAGCAGCGGTTGGAAGGGAACCAGCCGGGGCGCGGCTACGATGGACATCTGCGTCGAGGAGCCTTTGCGCGCGCCTGCGCTGACGGCTTCGAGTTTGAGATCGGCGAAATGCATCTCGCCGGTCAGATCGCCGGCGAACATGGCCAGACCGTATTCCTTGTCGCGGGAGGGGAAGAGGGTGAAGGTTTTCTCCATGAGCATCCAGTCGGAATCGGTGGGAAGGTTTTTGAAACCGACATCGGACGTCCAGCCGCCGTTATGGATGACCAGCCCGCCGTGACGGCACTTGAGGCCTTTGGTTTTGATGTACGCGCTGAGCTTGTAGGTCTCGCCGGCCACGAGGGTCATGCCCTGCTGGCGCACGCTCACCTCTCCGGGCGTTGCGGCGTCGCCTTGCAGGACGATGGATGCTTTTTTCCCGTCGGGGCCTCCAGCGCGGCGATACAGCACGTTCCTGTCGGAGGTCACGCTCCAGAATTCGGGGAATGCGACCTGTTCGGCGTCAAAGGCGCCATTGACCAGCAGATTCTCCCCTTCGGCCACCGCCGCATCCGCAGAGGATGACAGGATGGCGGCGCCCAATAACGCGAGGGTGGTGGCGCCCGGCAACGCGAAGATCCATTTCATCGTCTTTTCTCCTTGGCGCGTCCGAATAATTTGCTTTCTGTCTTAAATCGGACCCGTCGGACGCGTCTGACCCGTCGGACGCGTCGGACTCATAATCCCCAAGCCCTGACCCCTGACCCCTGACCCCTGACTCCTGCCCCGGACCCCTTGTCGTTCATCGGCGGCATTTATAGATGCAGACGCCAGCGGCCCAGAGTTCGCGCGTATCGGGATTGTAGCGGAGGATCAGCGGTTTGCGATAAGGCAGATCGCCGGTGATCTCCTGCCACGTCGCGCCGCTGTCGCGGGTCTCGTACACGCCGCCATCGGAACCGCCGCCCCATGTGGTCGCGGCATACCACATTCGTTTTGCATCCGTGGGATCGGTTTCCACGGCGACGATGACGCGGGCGCCAAACGGGAGCTTCGTGATCTGTTTCCAATTTTTTCCATGGTCCGTACTGCGCCAAAGGTTGGCGCCGGGGCAGTAAACTGTGCCGTCGGCCGCCAGATGCACGTTGAAAATCCACTGCTCGTTCTTGAAGACGAGTTGCCATGAGGCGCCGGCGTCCTCGCTGCGATAAAGGCCGCCGCCTGTTCCGCAGGCGCCCCAATAGACGCGGTTGGAGTCGGTCGGGTCAACGGCGAGGCCGAAGAACATGCGGCGGCTGCCGGGCTGATTCGGCAGCGGATTCCATGTCTTGCCGCCGTCCTCCGATTTGAAAGCGCCGCCGCCGCTCTTGCCTGGCGAGGGATCGCCGTCAATACCTAGATAGAAAATTTTCGGATTGCGCGGATCGGCGGCCATGGCGCGCGCATAGCCGATGCCCCACATGGTGTTCGCGGAAGGCACAGTCGCGGGCAGGCCGGCGCCGCTGCGCGTGAAGGTTTTTCCGCCGTCTTCGCTCATGACGACGCGGTTGGGGAATTTGGTATCCCAGGGGCTGCACGTGCTGACGATGCGGTCCGCGCCGTTGTTGTCGGAGATCGCAAGCCGCCAGTAGTGGCCGCTGAGTTCGGCGTCGTATTTGAGCGGGCAGAGCTGGCGCCAGCGCTTGCCGTTGTCCTCGCTCACGAGCACGCCCTCGTCCATCGCCGAGGCGTACGTGCGGCCCTTGTGGAAGCGCAGATCGAAGACGCAGGAGATGTCGGCCCTGCGCACGCGTTCGGTCCACGTGCGTCCGCCGTCCTCGCTGTGGCAGGGGCGCCAGTTGGCGGCGATGTAAAGCTCTTTGGGGTTGAGCGGATTGATCGTGATGTTTTTCGGCGTGCTGAGGCCTGCGCTGCCGGTGTATTCTTTTGGCAGGGTAGGGCTGGCTTCGAGGTCGGGGGTGAGTTTGGAAACGTCGGTCCATGTCTTGCCGCCGTCGTTCGAGAGGAAAAAGCGCCCATTCCAGCCGGCGGCGCCGATCACGTAAACATCGAGCGGGTTGGCGGGGCTGACGGCCACTTCATGCAGAGAGCAATCCTTCGGAAAGCCCTGCGTGAGATTCTGCCAGGTCTGGCCTTTGTCGGACGATTTCCAGAGGCCGTCCTTGAAAAAAGTGGCGTAGAGGATGTTCGGGTCTGACGGGGCAACGGCGATGCTGGAAGCCTTCTTGGGCGTCGCCGCTGCACTCCAGGTCTGGCCCGCGTCGCGGCTGATCACGAGTCCGGCGTCATCCGTGGCGGCGATCACAAGAGACGGTTCTTTCTGCGCGACTGCCACGCTGTAAACGGCGCCGCCCTGCAAGGCGCCGACGCGGGCGTTGCTATAAATTTGAATGGATTTGTCTTTGGAGAATTCCCGGACGACGTGCTGGTAGGGCGCCGACGCCGGATAGGTCTTGCCGTCCGCTGTGCGTGTGAGGGCGAAGAAAAAGCGGGTGAACTTGCCGATGACCGCGTCATTCGAGGGCGAGTTGACGCACGCCAAGTCCAGACGGTTGATGGCGCTCCAGTCGGGCGTTCCGGAATACGCCTTGGCCTTGTCGGGATTCTTCTTGGCGTAGTCAGGGTCGAGGATGAAATCCTTGGCGCTGAGCGTTACGTCTCCCCACTGGGTTTGCTTGAAAATCTCGCGCAAGTCGCGGCTACGGTACGTCGCGCCTTCGCCCGCCTTGAGTGTCAGGTAACAATTCTGAGGCAATGTGCCGTCGCCTTTGAAATTGAAGCCGAAGCCGGCGCAATCGGCGGAGGCAACGTCCTGCGGAAAAGCGAACGGGAACCATAAGCCGCCAAACCACGCGTCGTTGACCTTGCCGAACTGAACGCGTAGCGTCTCAGGCGGATCCTGCTCGCCCGATTTCTCGTAAGCGGCTTTCCATGTTTCACCCCCGTCCGCGCTCTTATAGACCTTGCCTGCGGGGCTACCGGCATAAACGATGCTGGCATTGGCCGGATCAACCGCGATGCAGCGGATGCTGCGGTCTTTCTCGCCCGTGATGCGCAATGCCTTGGGGCCTGTCTCGGGCAGCAGGCGCCAGTGTTCGCCTCCGTCCGTGCTTTTGCAGAGACCGCCCACCGTCGCGGCGTAAACACAATCGGGCGCCGTGAGGGACGCCGCCAGCGAAAAGACGCCATAATCCGCAAGCCCATTATTTATCAGCTTGAAGTTGCGGCCATGGTCCTCGCTCTTGTACATACCCGCGACGTCGCCGCCCAGATAGATCACACCGTCCTTGGTCGGATGGAATACGGCGGAGTAGTAAAATCCGCCTCCGCCCCATCCCGCCCATTGCCATGACGGTTGGGCAGTAGCGGATGTTTCAGGCGCCGCAAGCGGGACGCCTGCCGGCAAAGCAGCGAAGACCAGCAGGGCGATAAGGCAGGATGTGGGACTCGGTTTCATTCTCATTGAATTCTCCTTATGGTTTCTGCCGGGGGGCGTTGTTTGAGGAAGGTTCACCCTCAGCGCTCCAAACCTCCCGCCATTCCTTGTATTCGCGCGGACGCAAGCGATAACGCGCAAAGTTGCCTTCATGAAGACTCATTATTTCTGTTTCAGCCACTTCAACGAAGCGCTCGCGGTCTTCCGTCGCTGTCAGTTCCAACGTCTGCCGATGGATGAATTCGTCAGCCGTTTTTCTATCCATTCTTCCGCGAACGACCTGGCCGATAATGTCCGCCAGCGCCTGCCGGTAGCGCAAGCGGAATGGGTCTGGCTCTCCGAGTGACTGTCGCACCGCCGCATATCGAGCGCACGACCGCTCGTAGGCCCAGACGAATACATCGCGCAACAGCTCGAAGCGATTCATTTCATAAACACCCAGGATTCCATCTATATAGTCGCGCTCCGGCACGTCCACGAATGACAGGGGGCATAGATTTCTTCGGATCAGCGGGATATTGGCCGCCAAACGCGAGACTCGTTTGTTGACATCCTCAAAAGGCTGCAGGTAAGGGAGCTGAACCATGAAGAAGAATGCCTGCTCGAAGGGGTCATTGATAGCGGTCGCCGTTGCCAGGATTTGATCGAAGCATTCTACAATCACCTGCGGAACTTCCAGGGGATGGAACACCGTTCCGCCGATCACGACGGGAATGGCGCGCAACCGTCCTCCCGCCTGCGGATCGGCCAGCAGGTTGTCCGATAGCAGGGCATGCAGGTTGAGGATCGTGTAGCGGTTGAAGCCGATCTCCGCCGCCTGATCCACCAGCAGTTCGATCGCCGCCTTATGGTTGAGGATCATCTGCGCATCCCTGACGCTCTTTCCCTCGGCGGATTTTCCCAGTTCCAGCAAACGGTCGGTTTCCAGAAGCGAATATGTGTTCCCTTCCAGACGGCTGGAGTTCCATGACAGATCAATCAGCAGGCGGTTGAATATTTGCCGCGCATAGGTTCCCGCCGGGCGCTCGCCGCCCGGCGCCTGGCCCAATTGGGCGAGATGCTGGCGGATCGCCGACGCCAGGTAAAAGGTCTCGTTGGGCCGATAGCCGTCGAGAAAATCCCGATCGTAACCGACCGGATGGCGATTTTGTATCGGCGCGTGAACAGCACGACGGATAGCCGCTGCTTCAGTCGAGATCGAAAGGCCCGCGCCCGACTGGCTGGCGGATATATTCGCCGGAGGAATCTCGGGCTTGGATACTGGCAAGGAGTAGCGGCTCCATCGGCCCTTCCTTTCAATAAGCAACCGGCCTTGCCTGACCAACCGGGCCAGGCGCCGCTGTAGGGTACGCCGAGGCAGCTTGATCGTCGGATTGCCAACGATCTCGTCTAAGGAACCGCCGTCAGGAAGTCTCGCGACCACTTGGACGACCAAGTCCAGTTCTTTGTCAGAAATTTGCTTAGACATACTCACCTTGATGTGGCGCATAGAGCCTCAATGCGCCACTTGGACCGATTAATGTGGCGCTTATGCGTTCTATGCGCCACATTGGCCGATTTATGTGGCGCATTGAAGTCTATGCGCCACATAAAGTGGCGCGCAAGGGTTATTCCGCCATTTTTGGTAATAAGAAGCTAATATTTTTTTCAAACTCCGTTAGAAAAAATTTGCCACATTGCTGCGCCAGAGAATTAGATGGCTTGTTCATGGCGCCCGTGCCTGTTACTGAAAATCCGTTATGATCCGCCCGATTCGTCCTATCCGTGTTCTATCACAAAAAATTAGATTGAGATAGAACACGGATGGGGCGGATGGGGCGGATTAACACGGATCTTACCGTAGTTTGCGCGAACGATAACATGTTGTCGTTCATATTTTGATAATGGTCTAATGGCATATCAGTGCACATTTGCCTTTTGTCAGCAAAACCCACAAACCCTTATTGACCGGCGCCAATCCGCATGGCAGAACATTAGCCATTATGCATTGGAACGAGATCAAAATTCCCAACTCCCCGCAAGGCTGTAGAGCCGATCTCTCATCAGGCCCGAGAGCCAAGCGCAAGGCGCAAATTTTATGAAACTCAAAAACGTCACCCTGGAAATGAGTCCCAAGCCGTTTCGCGAAATGAGCGAGGAGTTTGTTCGCGGGGTTTGCCGCGATATTTTTCGGCAGTGGGGGGCGCTGACTCGCAACGCCGACATGATCTCGGTGATGCTGTGGACGGCGGATGGGTCGGAAATTTTGGAGTATCGCGGAAAGATGGAGGACGAGATCGAGTGGGCGCGATATATCGGAATTCCCAATCCGCGCGTGCCGGTCAAAAACGATCCGGAGAAGAAGGCGCTGCACAGCCGCGCTTATCTTTATATGGAGAACCCGCCGCAGCTGACGTACGGGCGGCTGGCGATGATCACACGAGTGATCAAAGAGGTGGGGCGCGAGATGACGGGCAAGCCGATTCGCGTCGGGGCGACGTTCGATCCGGGCGGCGAGTTCGCGAAGTCGCCGTTCAAGTATGAGAAGCACAATGAGATTTGCCTCGGTGCCGCGATGGGGAAAGGCAGCTTCGTCTGCTGTTATGGCGTGCTCAAAGCGGACCCGCAGCCGTATGCCGGCTTCCCCAAAGGCATCCCGCAGGATACGCCGCTCGGGACGTTCTTTGGGCGCCAGTGCCAGCATTTCCTGAAGGACTTGGGATTCGACTATATATGGTTCTCCAATGGATTCGGATTTGGGATGGAAACCTGGAATACGACCGGGCCGTCATTCGATGGGAAAGAATTTTTCCCCGAACGCGCCCGCGAGTCCGAAAAAAAGATTCTGAATTTCTGGCGGCTGTTCCGCGCGGAGTGTCCGGACTTCGCAATCGAAACGCGCGGCACGAATCTCCTCACGGGATCGGACCTTGCCACCAACGGCACACCGCTCAAAGATATTTACGCGGGCGGATTCAACATGATGCCGCCGCCGAATTCGCCGTGGGCGGCGCTGAACGGCGACTTCGGGCTCGAACTGGCGGGATACATGTCGCGCATCGCCGAGCTGCCGCCGGACAAGGGCTTCCCAATCCGCTACTACACGCACGATCCCTGGTGGCTCAACAGCCCGTGGCTGGACCGCTATGGGCGCGAGCCGCATGACATCTACCTGCCGCTCGCTATCGGGCGCATCAACAGCGAAGGGCGGACGGAGAACGCCAGTTCGCTTTCTCTGCTGACGATTGATGATTCCTATGGCCGGATGCCGGACAAAGTTCCGAACGAGGTGACGCCGCATCTGCTGGCCGCGATGGACGATGCGCCCGATCAACCGGGACCGCTGGTCTGGGTTTATCCTTTTGAGGAATATCATCGAATGACGCTCGGGCCGCAGCCGCGTCCGGAGGAACCGTTCTTCGGCGATTGGCTGATGCGAGCGGCGATCAACAATAGCTTCCCTCTGAACACCGTGGTCTCCTCCGGCAATTTCATTTCTTCACTGAAGCGCAACGCCGCGCTCTATCGCGAATCCATTCTGGTATCGCCGGTTCCGGAAGTGGACGCGCCGCTCTCAGGGGCGATGCTGGAGTTTGTGAAGGGCGGCGGACGCTTGCTACTCTACGGACCGCTGGCGCACGCGGGAAAGGATTTGCTGGCCGCGCTGAACTTGAAGATTGCGGCGCCACTTTCCGGCGAGTTCGATCTCGCGCTGGAGCATCCGATAGATGAGCTGTCGGAGCAGCCTTATTCCAAGCGCATCACGCATCGTCCGCTGATGTGCGCGGGCGGCATGGAGGCAATGGTCGCCGATCCCGGCGACGCATTGACCCACGTCATTGCCACGGCGATCCAAGCCAACGAGCGGCGCGTGGCGGCTTTGTGGCGGCCTTTTCCGCAGTGGTCCGGCGGGCTGCTCGCCTGGGTGCGGGGAACGAACTCGTGCAGTTACAAAGGCGGGCAGTTGCTGACGGTGGATGATCCGGCGCAGTTTTTTGCCGGCGATCTGCTGCTGCGGCATATCCTGGAGGCCTTCGGCTATCAATTGGTCGTCTGCAAGCGCGGACCCAAGCAGCGCAATCCAGTCCTTGCCGTCGCGCGCCATCGCAACGGCTTTTTCGTCTCCGGTTATACGCCCAACCTTACGACCGATCTCAAGCTGCGCTTTCCGCAAGGCGCGCCGATCTTCATCGGGATGGAAACGCAATTGGAAGACGGTCTGGCGCGCTACCGAATGCCGCGCGCGTGGCACAAGGAATGCCGCGTCTTCATCGAGCAGGCGGCCGGCGAAGTTTCGTGCGCCGAGCCATACCCCGGCCAGATCGGCGTTTCGCGCCGTCTGCATCTCAAAGGCTTGCAGAACGCCACCGTGCGTTTTTATCCGGAGAGCGGCGCGCAGGAAAAAATCGAATTCCTGCTCGATCCCGTTGATCCGTATTTCGTCGGAAATTTTCAGAAAGCAGAGAAGCGCGACGACCGCATGGGGCAATATTTGCAGGTAGGCCCGATCTCGGGACCGCTGATGATTTCGTGGTAATCGTGTTATGCGCAATTGGAGTGAAAATCCCGGCTCATAAAAGAACAGTAAATGCTTTCCGATTATTTTCTCATTAGTGTCCATTGGTGTTCATTAGTGGTTAATCAGGGACAGCTTATCCAAACCACTAATGGACACGAATGAACACGAATAGAAAGGACTATGGTTTTTAATATCATGAAAATTCCCCGTCTCAAACCTCTCACCGCGAAGATCGGCGTGTTCGGTGTTGGGCATTATACGTATTGGTCTCAGTTCCCCGGCCTGCTCGATGAAATGCATCACAAGCTCAAGGTCCTCGTCGGCAAGATACAGGCGCCGGGCGTTGAGGTGATCAACTTCGGCATGATTGACAACGCCGAAGGCGCGCAGGAACTGCTGCCCAAGCTCAAGGCCGCGGACCTCGATCTGGTGTTTGTGGACATGGTGACGTACGCCACGTCGTCCACCGTTGGCGCGATCCTGCGAGGCTTGAATACGCCGATTGTCCTTGTAGCGTTGCAACCGCTCAAAGCCATGGACTATGAGCGCGGCACCACGTATATGCAGCTGTGCAACGACGATTTTTGCTCGGTTCCTGAATTCATGGGCGTGGCCATTCGCATGGGCTGCCAGCCGCCGGAGTTCATCCTGGGAACTTTGGAAGGCGATCCCGCGGCGGACGCGGAACTGCTCGAATGGCGCAGTATTGCGCAGGCGCTGCATGATTTGCGGCGCGCGCGAATCGGGCATATCGGTCATGCGCTCGAATCCATGCTGGACATGCACACGGATCCGACCGCTGTAACGGCTGCCTTCGGCTGTCACGTGGTCCAGTGCGAGCCGGATGAAATCCTGCGCCGGTATAATGAGGATTGCGCGGATGAAATCGCGGCGAAGAAGCGCCAGATTATGGAATTCTTCGATACGCCCGAACCGAAGTCCGACCCCATCACCACACGGCTGACCCATAAGGACCTTCACATCGCTGCCCAGGCTGCCGTGGCCTTGGAGAAATTCATCGCGGACCGCAAGTTGGACGGGTTGGCTTATTATTATGAGGCCGAAGCCGGAACGCCGATGCGCGAGCTCATGACCAGTTTGATTGTGGGCAACTCGCTGCTGACGGGCGCCGGTTTTCCGATGTGCGGCGAATTCGATCTCAAGACGTGCATCGCGATGCTGATCATGGACCGGCTGGATATCGGCGGCAGTTTCGCCGAATTTCACCCCGTGGATTTTGTCCGCGATACCGTGCTCGTTGGGCACGATGGTCCTCATCATCTGAACATCGCCGATCGCAAGCCGGTGTTACGCAGCCTGTTGAAGTTTCACGGCAAGCCCGGTTCGGGAGCGAGCGTCGAGTTCAGCATCAAGGAAGGCCCGATCACGATGCTCAGCATCGGCGTCAAAGCCGACGGCAAATTCAAGTTCGTCGTTGCGGAAGGCGAATCCGTGCGCGGCCCTATTCCACCCACCGGCAACACGAACACGCATGGCCGGTTTCAGCCGGATGTGCGGACGTTCCTGAAACGCTGGGTGGCGGAAGGTCCGACGCATCACTTCGCGCTGGGCATTGGACACAAGGCAGGCGCCATTCAAAAATTAGCGCGAGCGCTGGGCATCGAGTGCGCTGTGATTAAGAAAGATCAAGCGCTCTGATTCATAAATTCAGTAACATATTTATGCCGAAGGAATTGATGTAATGCGGCTAGAAGAGGCGCCAGCATTTGGAGTGCGGTTGCTTGCTGCCGCTTTTTGCTACGCATATCTCCAGGATCGTCGAAGCAAAAGCGGCAGCAAGAAACCGCACTCCAAATGCCGGCGCCGTTACTCCAAATGCCGGCGCCGTTCCAATCCGCATTGATCTTCCTTCCAATATTACGAGCACAGGATTTGAATATCATGAAAAGACTTGTTTGGGGTTTGGCTCTCTGTTTGAGCGCGTTCTTGCTCGCGCCGGCTTATTCAACGACGGACGCAGCATGGGTGCGCAAAGAATTCAAGGAAACCGACGCTGCTTTCTCCAATCCCGGCCAGGGGTGGATGACGCAGCAGCGCGCGCCGGGGAAGAGCGCGCCGCGCTTCCCGTATTCCAACGCGTACATCCGTTTCAACTGGATGGACGCCGAGCCCGCCGAAGGACAGTATAACTGGAAGGTTCTCGACGACGCGATCGCGGCCTGGAAGCCGCAGGGAGCAACCATTTCCTTTCGCGTGATGACGTGCAGCGCGCACAGTTCCGGCTATTATTGCTCGCCCAAGTGGCTGTTTGACGCCGGCTGCAAATCCTATGACTACGAGCCCAAGAGCGACGATCCGACCGCCGGGGGCAAGCGCATCAAGCGCGTCGAGCCGGAGTATTCAGACCCGATCTATCTGGCCAAACACGGCGCGTTCATCGCCGCGCTGGGCAAGCGCTATGACGGCCATCCCGGCATTGAATTCCTCGACATTGGCTCCTACGGCGTCTTGGGGGAATGGCATACGCCGCATGCGGCCAGCCTCGCCGTGCGGCGGCAGATTGTGGACATGTATCTGCGCGCGTTCAAGAAGACGCCATTGGTCATGATGTCGGATGACGCCGAAACGCTGCCCTACGCGCTGCAAAACGGCGCCGGTATGCGACGCGACGGCGTCGGCTCGCCCTGGCATGAACAGAACTGGATCGGCTCGAAAAAATACGCGGCGGTCCCGGCGATGGCCGAAGCGTGGAAGAAGTCGCCGATCGTTTTTGAATGGTTCGGCAATTATGACTATCTGCAGCAGAGGAAATGGTCCTTCGATGCCGCGGTCAATTTCATGCTCAACAATCACGTCACCTTCATCAACGACAACATCGGGAACGTTCCGCCCGAAGCGATGCCGCGGTTGATGGAATTGGCGCGACGAGCGGGATATCGTTTTGTGCTGCGGGAGATTTCGTATCCGGCCTCCGCAAAAGCCGGCTCGAATCTTGACGTGAAAATGAAATGGGCCAATGTGGGCGTGGGCAAGTTATACCGCCCTTATCAGCTGCGGCTGGAACTATTGGATGCGTCCTCGGGCGCAGGTTTGGGCGCGAGATCGAATGCAGCTTCAGGCGCAGTTTCGGGCGCGGCTTCTGGCGCAGTCTCTGGCGCGGATAAAAAAACCGCCGTCTCCTTCATCGCCAAAGCCGAGCCGCGCGAATGGCTCACCGGCGATCATGAAATCACCGAGCATGTCGCAATCGGCAAGGACATCAAACCCGGCGATTATACGCTTGCGATTTCGCTGGTTGATCCTGACGGCGCCCGCCCCGCCATCAAACTAGCCATAGACGCCCCCGCGCGCAATGGGCGTTATGAGATGGGCGCTGTGCGTGTGGAATTCTAAACACTAAGCCAAAGCGGGCGATTGGCTGGGTGCGAGCAGTTTTTTTGAGGGTAAGATTAAGCCGGATGCGGCAGGTTGGGGGATAGAACGCTAGCGATGGCGCCGGAAGCGGCGCGTTATGGCCGCCCGCATGTGCCGTTCATTTTTGAATCGGGCGGCGCGATTGCGCGGCGGCATAATATCAGCGTCGAACAAGCCCAAGCCGTCGCCACCAGGGGATCGTCTTCGCGCGCATCGGTATAGCGATTGGCCCAGGTTCCATCGGCGCGGCCGCGGCGCAGGATTTCATCGGCCAGTTCTTCGGCCCATAGTGTTGTGCGGCCATCTTGCGCGAAACGAGTCACATTCAGCCGGGTAAAGGCATGAGCGGCGGACCAACACCAATAATAGTATGTGGCGTCGCGGAGGATTTCCCGGTCGGGGATAAAATGGCCGGGATTATGCGCTGCTGAAAAATGCCGTTCGAGCCATTGGCGGGCGGCGATCACGCGCGGATGATCGCGCGGCAGGCCGCATTGCAGGAGAGAGCGCAAACCGTCGGCCGTCATTGTGCCATAGGAATAAAACCGCAGCCTCCCCGCGCGGTCGTGGCCGGCGGCGCCCGCCTTGTTTTGAAGTTCATCCTCCGGCATGAAAAAGAAGCCGCCGTCATCAAAGCGCGGATCGCGGCGCTCCGGCTGCTCCTCGAAGTTCTGGCAGCGCTTCACAAACGCCAGCGCCTGGCCCCAGCACGGGTCCTCGGCCGGCGTATTGGCCGAACGCAGCGTCGCCAGGGCAAAGATGGTTGCGACCAGATTCGATTCATGAAAGCGTTCGCGCGGTTCGCGCGGCGCCGGCTTGCGCGGGGGCGCCAGCGAAAAGCCCCACCCGCCGTAACAGGAGTCCTCTGGCGTCCATCCCAGTTTTGCCGTCAGCTGATAGCTGCGCAGGAAATCCAGATACGCGCGCTGCGCTTGCAGGTGGGCGGGCGTCTTTTCCTCCAGCGCCACCATCCGGCAGCTCGATGCGGCTGAGAACACGGGGAACGGCAGCCCCCCAGGGCCGAGCTTAAGCGCGCCGCCGGCGCCAACCTGGGCCAGCAGATAGGCGGCGCCGCGCCGAAAGGAGGCGCGCGCCTCTTCGCCGCCCTGGTCCATGAAATACAGCGCGCTCATGACGTAAGGCGTCAGAGGCTGGGCTTCGCGAAACATGCCGTAGGTTTGCGAACGCCATGCGCCGTCGGCTTCCTGCCGCGCGACCAGCCAGCGCGCCGAAAGAGCCAGGGCCGCGTCAATGCGCTCAATCCGCTGGCCACGCCGCCACGCCTCATCGGCAGCGCGCGGGTTAGCGTCTGAAGAGCAACGGAAGAAAACCAGCGCGAAGCCGATGATCGCGACGGCGCTTGCGCCATGTTTCCATCCAGGGTGATTCATGCTATTCTCGTATCCTTGCCCATAATGTTTGCCGCCTTCTTTTTTGCGCCAAGGCCATTGAAACGCCAAAAAGAAGGCGGCAAGCCACCTTACTCCAAAAGCTGGCGCCGCTCCTATCCGCATGAATGCACTCTTCCTGAATGAGAATTTGCGATAAATTTATGAGATTGTAATTTCGAATATGAGTGCTTAGCGGCCTTTGATCTGCGCGCGCAGCGGCTTGCCGGCGGGCGTGCGGTCCAGCATCAGAACCAGCAGCGCAGCCGAAGTGCAAAACGTCCGTCCAGTGATGCAATGGTGGCCGGTCCACGTGCCGTCGCCATTCTGGATTTGATTGAGGTTGGCCGTGATTTTGTCATCCCATTTTTTCCACTCGTCGCCTCCCGTGACGAGCAGCGACTCGCCGATATTGAGGTAGCTGAGGAACTCCTCTCCGCCGTTGGAGCCGAAACCGGAAACAAACCGCGCGTCTTCCGTTTTGCCGATGATGGAGGCGCGCGCGCTGGCTAGATTTTTCTTCGTTTCCGAATACCGCTCCAAGGTCGCCTGCATTTCTTTCTTTTCCTCCGCGCTGGCGGCCATGCTTAGTTTTTCCCGAACTTGCGCTTCCTGCTTCGCGTTGATCTGCGCCGATCGGGCCATGGCGTTGATCGAAGCGCCGGCGCTATAGAGTTTGACGCCCGCTGAGCCTCCGCCCGTCTTGAAGTCGCCCGTCTTGGAATCATACTGCTGATTGGCGAACTGCTCGGCGCGCTGGCGGACTTTCTCGTCAACCCGGACGTTATTGTCCGCCGCTACGTTGATGGCGCGCGCTGCCAGCGATTGCGACAGGTCGCCGGCCCAGCCCTGATGCGACCATGTGCCGTCCGCCTGCTGATTTTTTTCGATTTTGTCCATGACTTTATCCAACGCCATTGCGACGCGCTTGTGGCCGGCGTCGTCGGGCATTTGATTCAGCGTCTCAGCCAGGACATTGGCGGCCAAAAACGTGTCAATATATTGGCCGATCTTCAGCTGGACGCGCGTGCCGCGCGTGGCGGTGATAAACATGCCTTCGGTTGTGGCTTTCTCTATTTCAGAGCAAACGAAGTTCAGCCCTTTGACGATCTGCTTGCGGTAGTCGCCTTCCTTGGGGGAGCTGCCCGAACGCGTCAACGCCAGCAGCGCCATGCAGGTATCGGCGACGTTGGATTTGTCTTTCAGAGCTGCCATACTCGCGCCCATGGCGGCGGATTCTTCCCCTTGGCTCCAACCGCCGTCCGCCTGTTGCTGCTCCACCAGCCAGCTCAATCCCTTCATAATGTTTGCGCTTAATTTTTTCGGCACAATAACCGCCGTTGTCGCCGGGGCAGCGGCGGCGGTCTGCTCTGCGCTCCTGGCGCCTTGAGCGATCAGGAGGCACAAACCCGTGATAACGGCTCTCCGTGCAATGCGAAACATATCGTCTTCTCCTTTCTGGCTGGGAAATGCGCGTTTGAAAATGCTCTCAAAACGCAGTGGCGCTCAAACGTCTGTAAGCTTATGACGTTGCGTTTAGCGGAAAGTTCAGCGGCGGTCAAGACGCTTTACCTATGTTTACAAACATTTTACAAAGAGCCGAACGAGCAGTTCAATCACCTAGCCGGCATTCAGGACTATCACGACTGCGAGGCGGCGGGCGAATGGGCGTCCGTCTTCAATTATCTCTACCTGGAATTTGGCCGCATGTTGCACCCGCCCAAACTCAAGTGCGCGACGATCTCTTATCACGACCGCCCGATGCCGGCTGTTTTGCACAACGCCTTCCGCGCCCCCGACGGCAGCGAAGCAGTAGTTCTCGCCAACGGCACGGCGGAAAAGCAAACCGCCACTTTTCAATGGAAGGGCAGGGAACATATTATCGAACTCAGATCAGGTGAAGCGAAGCTGATTCGATAAACAGAATGATGAAAAACAGAATGATGAAAAACAGGATGATGAATAAGCAGAATAATGCAGTTTTACTATTATTCTGTTTTTCATCATCCTGTTTTTTCATCATTCTGTTATCCTTACTTCTTGCCGATGCAAAACAGGTTCTTGGTTCCTTTCAGGAATATCCTGCCTCCTGAAACGGCGGGCGAGGCGAAGTTGGGATCGGCGAGATCGTTTCGGGCGAGAATTTCCAGTTTTGGGCCGGCTTTGATCACGACGCTTTTTCCGGCGCTGGCGAAATAGATTCTTCCATCGGGAGTGGTGATGGGACTGGCATGAGTCGAGATTCCTTCGAGACGCTCGGAAAAAACCACCTCGCCGTTTGAGAGTCTGAAGCACTTCAAGACGCTGGCGATATGCGTGCGATAAAGATATTCGCCGACGATGATCGGGGAGGAAAGCCCTTCGGGAAGCTGCGCCGTTTTCCACTTCAAATGCGTTTTCGTCACGTCGCCCGCGCCGGTCGGTTCGATGGCCACACCCGAATCGCCGCGCCCGCTATCGCAATAAACCAGCCCGCCGCCAAACGCGGGCGATGACGCATCGCCCTTCGCTGCGCAGCGCCAGAGTACGCTGCCATTCGTTGGATCAAGCCCCTGCAAGGCGTTGGATGCGCTGACGAACAGCATTGGTTTGCCCTGGACCGTCGCCAGAACGGGCGTGCTGTGCGAGAAGTCAACGTCCGGGCGCTTCGCCTCCCACCTGACGGCGCCCGTCCGCTTGTCGAACGCGATGAAGCTCGATGTCTGCTTCGTCTGATCGCAATCGAGGATGAGTGTGTCCTGATAGAGGATCGGACTGCTGCCGATCGCCACGTCGAAATTGAGCTTCTCGAGTTCCTTGCGCCAGACGATCTTTCCGCTGAAATCCAAAGCCGCTACAACCGCCGATCCGAACAATACATAAACGCGCTCGCCGTCCGCGCAAGGCGTGGGTGCGCCATATCCGCCGCGCAAATCTTTCAGAATCCACGGCCCGGGCGGCACGAGCGTTTCCCAGAGCGTGGCGCCGTCGCTCGCGCGATAGCAGGCGACGCGATGTTCGAGCGGGTTGTTGAGCGCGGTAGTGGAAAAGACGCGGTCACCCCAGACGATGGGCGAGGAATAAGGATTGTTGTTCTTGGGCAGCGCAACTTTCCAGAGAACGTTCTCGCTGGTCTTGGCATCCCACGTCAGCGGCAGATTATTTTCGTCCGCATACCCAAGCCCGCTTGGCCCTCGAAATTGCGGCCAATCGCCGGCCAATGCCATCGGGGCGCCCGCCAGCAATATGAGCCATGCGCAGACGAGTTTTGCTATTGTGATGCTTGATGAAAGATTTGGCATTTTGGCAGCTGCATTTATTCGTCACAGATTTCTTTCTTGAAAAAACCGGCCGCGAGAGTATTCCACGCCATGCTTGCTCGCGTAAATAGCCAATCGCCGATTTTCCGCGTCTTGCGCAGGAGCGCGACCACTGGAAGGTGGGTCAACAAATCCGGCGCCTTATCCTGCCAAACTCGCCTTTGCTTTTTCCCCGCCCGCCGCCCCGCGCCAATTTTGTATTGTCAGCCGCCTTCAGGCTGCGGCATAGTCCTCTCAACGCTTCCTTAGCGCTTCGCAAGGCCCAAGGAGCCAGCCCGTCTCATGCCCGCTTTGTCTTGGAATGAAATCCGGCAACGCGCGATCTTGTTTTCGCGCGAATGGAAAGGCGCCCAAAACGAGCGCGCCGAGGCGCAGACTTTCTGGAATGAGTTCTTCCAGGTCTTCGGTATCCGCCGCCGCACGGTGGCTTCCTTCGAGGAACCTGTCAAGAGCATCAAAAATATTTATCATCGGATTGACCTCTTCTGGAAAGGCCGCCTGTTGGCCGAGCACAAGAGCGCCGGCGCGGAACTGGACAAAGCGCAATCGCAGGCGTTCCGGTACATCCAGGAACTGGCTGCCGCAAATCGCGAAGATGAAATCCCGCGCTACGTCATCCTGAGCGACTTCGACCGCATGGTTCTCTTCGACCTCGAGCCGGAGGAAGGCGATCAGAAACGCGTTGAATTTTCGCTTTCCGAACTTCACACCTTTATCAAGCACTTCGCCTTTTTCATCGGCCAGAAAATCCACAGGTTCGGCGAAGAGGATGAGGCCAATCTCAAGGCTGCCGCCATCATGGCCGGGCTGCATGACGCCTTGCGCGAGGGACAATTCGATACGAGCGCTATTGAACGCCTCCTGGTAAGACTTCTCTTTTGTCTTTTCGCCGACGATACTGGAATTTTTGAACCTGGCCAGTTCGAGCTCTTCATTCAGAACCGCACTCATGAGAATGGCGCCGATCTTGGCGCACAGATCAATGCTCTCTTCGATGTCCTGAATACACCAGCGGACAGAAGGCCCAGGTATCTGGACGAAGACCTTTCGGCCTTCCCCTTTATCAACGGCGAGCTTTTCCGCGAACACCTGCCCACCGCCGGCTTTAACTCCGTCATGCGCAACCATCTCCTTGCCGCCTGCCATTTCGACTGGTCCCGCATCTCGCCGGCCATTTTCGGTTCCCTCTTTCAGGGCATCATGGAGGCCAAAGAACGCCGCCAAATCGGAGCGCATTACACTTCCGAACGCGACATCTTAAAGCTCATCCGCCCGCTTTTTCTCGATGACCTCCACGCCGAATTCGACAGGATCAGGAATGACCGATCCACCCGCCGCATAGCGCGTCTCCATGAATTCCAGGAGAAACTGTCGCGACTCAGGTTTCTCGACCCCGCGTGCGGATGCGGAAACTTTCTCGTTATCGCGTATCGCGAGCTTCGCCGGCTCGAACTCGAGGCTTTGAGTTTGCTTTCTGATTTTGATAAACAATACCACGCCTTCACAAGCGATGAATTGGCCAAGCTTTCCCTGGTGGACGTTCACCAGTTCTATGGCATTGAAATCGGCGAATGGCCCGCCCGAATCGCCGAGACCGCCCTTTGGCTCACCGACCATCAGATGAACCTCGAACTCTCAAAGGCCACGGGAAATCTCTTCCAGCGCATCCCCCTCCGCGCCGCGCCACACATCCGTTGCGCCAATGCCCTGCGGTTCGACTGGAACGAACTGCTCCCTGCCAGGGAATGTTCCTATGTCCTCGGCAATCCGCCGTTTGTTGGCAAGCATCTGATGACTGCAGAGCAAAAGGCTGACGTTGATCTGGTTTGGGGCGCCTACGAAGGCGCCGCCAGTCTTGACTATGTCTCATGTTGGTATGCAAAAGCTTCGCTGTATGTCAAAGACCGTATGATAGACTGTGCTTTTGTTTCCACCAATTCCATCACTCAGGGCGAACAAGCTGCATATCTCTGGAGTTATCTATTTCAGAATGGAATCCATATTAATTTTGCGCATCGCACCTTCAAGTGGATAAGCGAGGCCAAAGGCGCAGCGCATGTTTATGTTGTGATTATCGGATTTGGCCGAAGCAGACATCCTGAAAAAAGATTGTATGAGTATTCAAACATAAAGGGCGAACCGGAGCTGACAGTTGTTGATTCCATTAGCCCTTATCTTACGAGCGGTTCGGAGACCATAATTTTTCCACGCAGCAAGCCGCTGTGCGACGTTCCCGCCACCATCTATGGAAACAAGCCCGCTGATGACGGCGCCCTCATTATTGAAGAAAATGAATATGAAAATATCAGAGTGAATTATCCCGAGTTATTGAAATATATCAGGCCATTGATTTGCGCGCAGCAGTATCTGCATGGCGAAAAGCGATATTGCTTCTGGCTGAAAGAAAACGACGCTCCTGCCGTTCGACATCATCCTTACTTTCGCAAGCGCATTGAGGCCGTTAAGAAATTCAGGCTTGCCAGCAAAAAAAAGCCAACGCAAGAAGCGGCATCTAGGTCCTTTTTGTTTGCCGAAATCCGGCAACCGGATCATTCATATATTGTAATTCCACAGCATACTTCGGAGAACCGGACATATATCCCTTTTGGATTTTTCCCTCCTTCAACGATTGTCCATAATAGTTGCACTGCGCTTCCCAATGCAACTCGCTACCATTTTGGTGTTCTGTCCAGCGTCATGCATATGGCTTGGGTACGCCAGGTCTGCGGGCGGCTTGAGTTGCGCTATCGCTATTCCGCAAAACTTGTTTACAATAATTTTCCCTGGCCCTCAAATGTGACTCAGACGCAGCGAGCGAAAGTAGAAGAATGTGCGCAGCGCGTGCTGGATGCGCGGCTGGCCTGTCTGGCCAAAGGCGCCACCTTAGCCGATCTTTATGACCCACTCGTAACCCCCGCATCGCTGCTCAGGGCTCACCAAGCCCTCGATCGCGCGGTGGATCGCTGTTACCGCCCACAGAAATTTGAAAATGAACGCGCGCGTGTCGAATATCTTTTCCAACTCTATGAGCAACTCACTTCGCCCTTGGCGAAAATGCCTTCCGCGCCTCCTCCTGCGATCATGCGCCGGGCGCCTCGGGCGGCAAAGCAGATAGGCAATCCCCTGAGACATGAGCTCAGGATATTCCATAGATCGTCTTCCGTTGAGGAAGACCTATTCGGATTCGGAGGTCAACAACCTTGATGAAGATGATCCAGCTTATCTTATCTGCATTATAAACGACGCAATCATCTCGCAGGCGCTGAAGATAAACGCGTCCTGCCAAACTCATCTTTGCCCTTGATCCGCCGCGCCAGATATCCTTTCCCGGCATAACCCCGCGCTAATTTGTATTGTCAGGCGCCTTCCGGCTGCGGCATAGTAACTTCAGCGCTTTGCAAAGCCTTGAAGGAGCCCGCCCGTCCCATGCCCGCCCTCTCGTGGAACGAAATCTATCAGCGCGCGGTCCTGTTTTCGCGCGAATGGAAAGGTATATCCGACGAACGCGCCGAAGCGCAGACGTTCTGGAATGAGTTTTTCCAGGTTTTCGGCATCCGCCGCCGCACGGTGGCTTCCTTCGAAGAGCCCGTCAAGAGCCTGAAAGGCGCCTATCACCGGATTGATCTCTTCTGGAAAGGGCGCCTGCTGGCCGAACACAAAAGCGCCGGCGCAGCGCTGGACAAGGCGCAATCGCAGGCATTCCAATACATTCAGGAACTGGCCGCCGCCAATCGAGAAGACGAAATCCCGCGCTACGTCATCCTGAGCGACTTCGACCGCATGGTCCTCTTCGACCTCGAGCCGGAGGAGGGGGACCAGAAACGCGTTGAATTTCGGCTGTCCGAGTTGCCTGCGCATACCAGGGATTTCGCGTTCTTTATCGGGCAAAAAATCCATCGGTTCCACGAAGAGGACGAGGCCAATCTCAAGGCCGCTGAGATCATGGCCGGAATTCACGATGCCGTTTGCGAAGGCAAATATGACCCTCATGCGCTCGAACGTTTGCTGGTGCGCCTGCTCTTTTGCCTATTTGCGGACGACACCGGCATCTTTGAGCCAGGCCAATTCGAACTCTATCTTCAGAACCACACCCGCGAAGACGCCGCCGACTTCGGACTCCAGCTGAATGCGCTCTTCGAAATGTTGAACACTCCGCCGGACAAGCGGTCCCAGTACCTGGAGGAAGACCTTGTCGCCTTCCCATTCATCAATGGCGAGCTCTTTGAAGGAACTCTCCCCACCGCCGGTTTCACCAAAACCATGCGCAGCCATCTCCTGGCTGCGTGCCATTTCGATTGGTCGCGCATTTCGCCCGCCATCTTCGGCTCGCTCTTCCAGGGCATCATGGGCGCCAAAGAGCGGCGACAGATCGGCGCGCACTACACCTGCGAGCGGGATATTCTGAAACTCATCGGGCCGCTTTTTCTCGATGACCTTCGCGCGGAATTCGAGAGGATCAGATGGGACACCTCGACCCGCCTCATGGCCCGCCTCCACGAATTCCAGTCGAAACTGGCGCGACTCAAGTTCCTTGATCCCGCCTGCGGATGCGGAAACTTTCTGGTCGTTGCTTATCGTGAATTACGCCTTCTTGAGCTCGATGTGCTCAGGACGATTTACAATAAAGGTTTCCCGTCCCCTCTCTTTGCCTCCGATGAATATGCCAAGCTCTCGCAGGTGGATGTTCACCAGTTCCACGGCATCGAAATCGGCGAATGGCCGGCGCGCATTGCCGAAACGGCGCTCTGGATTACCGATCATCAAATGAATCAGAAACTTTCGGAATTGACGTGCAACCTGTTCCAGCGCATTCCCCTACGCGCTTCGCCTCACATCCGTTGCGCCAATGCCTTGCGATTCGATTGGAATGATCTCCTTCCGGCAAAGGAATGCTCCTATGTGCTCGGGAATCCCCCGTTTGTCGGGGCGAAGTATCAGACCCCTGAGCAGAAATCCGATATGAAGCATGTGGCGGAAAAAGTGGAAAACTTTGGCCTTCTGGATTACGTAACCTTGTGGTATTTCCGCGCAGTGGAATACATCAAAGGAACGGATATCCGCTGTGCGTTTGTCTCGACCAATTCCATCTCGCAGGGAGAGCAGGTGGGCGTCCTATGGTCCGAGCTGTTCCGCCATGGCGTGAAAATCCACTTCGCGCATCAAACCTTCGCCTGGATGAGCGAAGCCAAAGGCAAGGCGCATGTGCATGTGGTAATCATCGGTTTTGGATTGAAGAATATCGAAGGCAAGCGCATTTTCGAATACCAGGTTGTTGATGGCGAGCCATCCGCTATTTCTGTTGCCAATATCGCGCCGTATCTTGTCGAAGGCAATGATATCACGATCACGAATCGCTCGAAGCCCTTATGCGATGTTCCGGAAATCGGAATCGGCAACAAGCCCATTGACGGCGGGAATTATCTATTCACGGATAAGGAGAAGAAAGAATTTCTGAAGCGGGAGCCGGGCGCCAGAAAGCTCTTTCATCCATGGATCGGCTCAGAAGAGTTTTTGCATGGTTATCATCGCTGGTGTCTTTGGCTGGGAGATATTCCGAAGGAGGATCTGGCGGAACTCCCCGAATGCCGGCAGCGCATAAAAGCGGTCAAGCAATACCGACTCGATAGCAAGAGCGCGCCGACAAAGAAACTGGCCCAACACCCGAGACGCTTCCATGTGGAAAATTTCCCCAAGGGGCGGTTTTTGGTGATTCCAGAGGTGAGTTCGGAAAAACGGCATTGGATACCGATGGGCTTTTTATCCGCGCCGGCGATCTGCAGCAATCTGGTCAAACTCATACCCCATGCAACCCTCTTCCACTTCGGCATCCTGACCAGCGAAATGCACATGGCCTGGGTGCGGCACGTATGCGGGCGATTGGAGTCGCGCTATCGCTACTCTGCCAAGCTAGTTTACAATAACTTTCCATGGCCGACATGGGCGAAGGATAATCAGCGCAAGAAGGTGGAGGAATGCGCGCAACGCATACTGGATATCAGGGAGCAATTTCTTGCCGAGCGATGGACGCTGGCGGGGCTCTATGATTACCTATGCGCTCCTTATCAGTTGGTGAAGGCGCATTGGGCCCTCAACTGCGCGGTGGACCGTTGCTACCGCCAGCATCGCTTCGCGGACGATCGCGCCCGCGTCGAATATCTATTTCAGCTCTACGAGCAACTCACTTCGCCCCTGGCGAAAACGCCTTCCGCGACGCCTTCAACGATCCTGCGCCGGATGAAGAGGACATCGAAGCAAATAGGCAAGCCCGTCGGACATGAGCTCAGGATTTTTCATAGATCGTCTTCCCTTGAGGAAGACTTATTCGGATTTGGAGATCAACAATTATGAAAAACAGATTCACCTCGCTCGCAGTCAGCACAGGAGCGCTTGCCGCGATTTTCGCGGTTTTGACGCTTACAATGCTGCTTGCCGCTTCGGCGCCTGCCGCAGAGCGGGAGTACGCCAAAGACGGTTCCGGGGTTTATGGCTACAGGGATACGCCCGTGCTTCCGTGGTGCGGATTTCGAGTGCATGACTGCGACCGGCCCGCGCCCAAGCGCGCCAATCTGGGGCCGGTTCCGCCATCCACGCCGCCGCCCGCCGGCGCAGTTGTGCTCTTTGACGGCAAGGATTTGTCGAAGTGGGAGAAGTCCGACTGCAAGGTTGTGGACGGCTGCATCGAGGCGGCGAGCAGCAACTTGACGAGCAAGGAGAGTTTCAGCAGCTGCCAGATTCATCTGGAGTACATGGGGCCGGCCGATTTCAAAGGAGTGTGGAGCAATCAGGGCAACAACGGCGTGTTCCTGATGGGATTGTATGAAATCCAGATCTTCGATTCCTTCAACGAAAAAATTTATCCCGACGGCATGGCCGGAGCAATATACGGCCAGACGCCGCCGCTGGTGAACGCCTGCCGCGCTCCCGGCGAATGGCAATCTTTCGACATCACCTTCTCGCCGGCGCTGTTTGAAGGCGATAAACTCACGCAGCCGGCGCGCGTCACCATTATGCACAATGGCGTCGTCGTGCAGAACAACGAGGAAATTCGCGGCGAGACCGGTCATCGCATCATGCCGTCATACAAAAAGAAAATCAGCAAGGGGCCGCTGGTGTTCGGAGGGCACGGCTGTCCTGTGCGCTTCCGCAACGTCTGGGTCAAACCGCTCTGAGTGTCCTGATTCATAAAGTCAGTTGAGAATTATTATTGCTTCAGGAGAATGTAATGCGGCTGGAAGCGGCGCCAGCATTTGGAGTGCGGTTGCT
>JAPLSP010000242.1 GCA_026398575.1 Candidatus Sumerlaeota bacterium
TCAACCTCATCATCAACGCCGATCACGCCCTGGGCAAGGAAGGACGCCTCGCGGTGAGCGCGCGCGCCGGCTTCGGGGCCAAGACCCTGGTGGTCGAGATTGACGACACCGGATGCGGCATTTCCGAAGAGAACCTGGGAAAAATCTTCGATCCTTTCTTCACGACCAAGGAAAAAGGCAAAGGCACTGGCCTCGGCCTATTCACCAGCCGCTCGATCATCGAATGCATGTCGGGCGACATCCAGGTCCGCAGCCAGCAGGACAAGGGAACCTGCTTCACCATCACCCTGCCCGTGGATCAGGAAGTCAAAGAGCCGGGCCAGCGCGTCCCCACGCAAACCCGCAATTCCAAAGAACCGGCTTGTATCCTCGTCGTGGACGACGACGCGATGATCCGCGAAATTCTGACGGAAGCGCTCACCGCCTCGCGCTACCGGACGGACGTGGCCGCCGACGGCCTTCAGGCGATGCAAAAACTTCAGAGCGGCAAGTACGATTGCATCCTGCTGGATTTGCGCCTCCCCAACCGCTCGGGAGTCGAAGTCATGCAATGGCTCCAGAGCGACGCGCGCAAGCAAACCGCCCCACCCGTCATCGCCGTCACCGGCCTGGCCGACGTGGACGAGACGGAAGCCGCGCTGCGCCTGGGCGCGCTTGCCTGCGTCAAGAAGCCCTTCTCCATCGAGACCGTCCTCAGCGAAATCGAAAGCGCCCTGGCGCGGGTTTTTGTGGATTCGAATTACTAATGAAAATACTGCTTGTGAATTTTTAGGCTCGCGCATATTATGTGGTTGAAATTCATGGCCACCCGGCCAAAGGCCGCTATAGGCCTCATCAGGACGCTGCCGGTTTCAGCAAAAATCAAAAAATGACATATCGTCCATGAATCATCCCAGTAAGAGGAGGATATTGTGACATTGAAATCGCTTTGCGCTATGAACTCGTTTGAGAAGCGAATGGCAATTATTTTACTTATCTTATTTGTGGATTGTCTTCCATCAGCCTTTTCCGCCTCCAACGTGACGATCTCGCCCAAGAATTTTAACGCGACTACAGGAACCTGGCTGACGGTGGAAGCGGATGTCAACTCCGGCGCTGACGTGTCTGTTTATGTCGTGGTAGATTTCAATACGAATGGCGTCAAAGACGGGATGGATCAGATCATTCGCTGTTATAAAATCCGCGAAGGAACGCCGCCAATGGTCGCCGGTTCGCCTTGTCCTGGCGATGAAGATCCCGCTGACGGTCATTTGCTCTCGCGGCTGGATTTCTGGCAGACTCCGCAAATCTCAGGGAACTATCTTATCATCGTCAACGACGGCGCCGGAGAAGCGAGCGATACTTTCCAGATCGAACAGAGCGCGACGAGCCAGAGCGTTTCGGGAACGGTCCTCGACGAACACGGCGCGCCAGTGGTGGGTTGGGTGAGGGCGGAGGATCGCGATAGCGGACTCGAAGAGTGGGCGACTTGGACCAAACCGGATGGGACCTTTACGCTTTATCTGCCATCGAGTTATTTTAAAATCAATGCATGGGCGCTAGGATATTTGCGAGATGCAAGCGCCGGTGGCCAGCAAGGAATATTTTTGGCGCCTGATACGCCAACGTCAGGAGTGACGCTGACTTTATTAAGCGGCGATTATACTATCTCAGGTCTTCTAGTTGATTCTACCACTAGCTCAGGAATACCTTATTTATGGACTAGAGCTAATTTTGAGGATGATTTGCACGACTATGAATTATATTCCCTTTCAGACTCTAACGGCTACTATCATCTCCCTGTAGTTAATGGTTCATGGGAGATAGAAGTTGATAGGGATTCTATGATTTCGAGAGGAATTATGGGCAATTATAGCCATATCTATGACATTGCAGTGACTGACGCTGATACTAATGACATCAATCTCTATTTCTCCCATGCGACAACATATATCACAGGATTCGTGACCCGGGAAAAAGATGGCGCTCCACTTTCCGGCTTTGAAATGCGGGCCGATGATCAAGACATGGAAGTGGGTACATACACACGGTCAGATGGTTCTTATGTTCTGCTTGTGACTCCAGGATCATGGGAAGTTGGAGTGGATGATGAATACGCGGATCAACATGGTTTTTTGAAGCTTTCCTCGCAAAATACAAATCCAACTACGGAAACGCCCACCACGGGGATTAATTTCCAGCTCGAGGAGCCAACAGCGTTTATTGAAGTTTATGTGAGAGAAAAAGGAACCACGCAACCGCTTGCCTTTGTGGAAGTGGTCGCTATAGACGCTAATTGGCAATACTATAATGGCCATGATACCAATTCCCGTGGATACTGCATTTTTGGAGTGACTCCGGGTTTGTATCGTATCACCTGTGAAACTGGAGATAATTTTGCTCCGTTAGGATTTTTGACCGTGGTGGCCTCCGCTGGCTCGACGCAAACCGTGATTCTGGAACCAGAAAAAGCAAACGCCTATATTCATGGAATAGTAACGCATGAAGGCCAAGCGGAGAGCAGCCTCGACATGATACTCGAAAATGATAATGGCCACGTTGCCTCGACGGAAACCGATAGCGATGGATATTATCGCTTCCCGATATTGGCGGGGATCTATTATGTAAGACCTAATGGCGATTGGCTGGTTGAAAGGAATATCGCTCCTGTCGCCCGGCGCCAAGTTGCGGTTTCCGCCGGAACAACCGCTACACTTGATTGGGATGTCTCGGCGCCTACGGCTTGGCTGGACGTTCAAGTATTGGGAGAAGGCAATGCGCCTTTGGAAGGCATGGATGTATGGATTGATACTATTATTGGCTCCAATCAAGAAGAGTATCTGATAACCTTGAGCACGGATGCCCAAGGGAGTTTTGTATTAGGCGTAACTTCAGGTTCTTATACCATCGGAATCGCATCGGAGAATCTCATAGCCGCGGGCTATATGCCGGCGGATAACCAGATTATTAATATGGTTCCCTTGAGGAATTAGTGGGTGAAAAGCGGTGCTCATCCTGAGTGCACAGTCGTAACTTGGAATCAGCATGAACGTGATCATCGTTTGAGTTTTCGAAGGCATGGGAGGAAATGGAAAAAGCGGAATAACCGGCT
>JAPLSP010000194.1 GCA_026398575.1 Candidatus Sumerlaeota bacterium
AACCGAAACCAACGCCGTCGCCCAGGAAAATCGAAGCGAAGCCCACGCCGCCGCCCATGCCCAGCGTCCAGGATGTCATAAAATACGTTTTCACGCCTGAGGACAAAGACAACGAGAATCCTTCACTCAAGGAACCCTTAACAAAACGACCGAATCCTCCGCTGGAATCGCCGGAGTTTTATAAGCAGTCGGGCAAATCTTTTGAAGACCGCGGGATGCTGCCCGAAGCGCTCCAGGAATACATTGAGGCCAAATCCCTTGATCCGAAAGACATTGATGTCCAGCTGAAGATCGTTTCTCTCTTCCTGAAAATGAATCGCGAAGAACGGGCGAGCCGCGAGCTGGAGCGATTGCGCGCCAAGTTCCCGCAGTCGCCCGAGGTATTGCTGCACTCGGGCAATTTCCACCTGAGCCGCAAGGAATATGCTCAGGCCGCCGAATATTACAAGCAAGCGATCAAACTGGCGCCGGATTTCTCGAAGGCGTATAATAACCTCGGCGTTGTTTATATGAACTTGAACCAATACAAGCTGGCCGCCGAGGCTTTCGAGCAGACGCTGGCAGCTGACCCGGACAACAAGAGCGCGCATCTGAACCTCGGGCTCATCTTCGACCAGCATCTGCCCGACCCCACGCGCGCCCGCTATCATTATCGCCGCTATCTGGCGCTGGGCGGAGAGCGCGCCGAGGAAGTCAAGCAATGGCTCAAGGACCTGCCGCCGGCCATCTCAAACAAGTGAACGGGCGACCATGGCGAAAAACTTCGTGCTGGACACCAACGTCCTGTTGGAGGACCCCCGAGCCTTTCTAAAGTTTGCGGATAACAACGTCGTCATCCCCATAACCGTCATTGAGGAACTGGACAAGTTCAAGCGCGACTTGAACACGGTGGGCCGCAATGCGCGCGAAGCCACCCGCCTGCTCGATAAGTATCGCGAAAAAGGCAACCTCTCGCGCGGCGTGCCGCTCGAAGCCGGCGGGACATTGCGCGTCATCACCGATCTCGGCAAAGAGCCCCCCGAGCCGTTTCCCACGCTGGGCAAGACGGCCGACAGCCTCATTCTGGCCACGGCCCTGATGATCCGCAAGCGCGAGGATGCTCCCTGCATCTTCGTCACGCGCGACATCAACCTGCGCCTGCGCGCCGACGCCATCGGCCTGATCGCCGTCAACTACGAAGAACGCGGCATCGTCGCCATCGAGGAGATGTACTCGGGACGCGCCGACATCCAGCTGCCGGGCGAGGACCTGGCCAAATTCCTGGCCAGCAGCGCCCTGGACGCGGCCGCCTATCAACTGCTTCCCAATCAAAGCATCCTCTTGTCGGACAGCGGCAATCCCGAAAACATCGCCCTGGGGCGGCATCACGCCAATTGGGGAAAGATTTTCCCGCTCGCAAGCGAGGGAGAAGATCTTTGGGGCATTCGCCCGCGCAACGTCGAACAGCAATTCGCCATGGACCTTCTCCTGGACGACAATATTCAGATTGTCACGCTTGCGGGCAAAGCCGGGACGGGCAAAACGCTGCTGGCCATCGCCGCCGGCATGCGCAAGGTCATGCAGGAGAGCGTCTATGCCAAGCTCGTCGTGGCGCGCCCCATCATGCCGCTGGGAAAGGAACTGGGATTTCTGCCGGGGCAGTTGGGAGAAAAATTGCGCCCCTGGATGGAGCCGGTCTTCGACAATCTGGAATTGATCCTGAACGGTTATGTGCGGCAGCGCAAAGAAGACGAAGACGCGAGCCGCCACAAGAAATTCAAAAAGCAACGACACAAGAAGCCCGCCTTTATGGATGTTCGCCAAATGCTGGATACCGGCATTCTGGACGTGCAGCCGCTGACCTATATCCGCGGACGCAGCCTCCCGCGCCAGTTTATGATTATTGACGAGGCGCAAAACCTGACCGCCCATGAAGTCAAAACCATCGTGACGCGCGCGGGCGAAGGAACCAAGGTGGTTCTGACGGGCGATCCCTATCAGATTGACAATCCTTTCCTGGACTCCAACACCAACGGCCTGACGATTCTCGTCGAGCGCTTCAAGCATGAAGTCCTTGCCGGCCACATCAGCCTCTTCAAAGGCGAACGCTCCCAACTGGCAGAGTTGGCGAGTGATCTATTATAATTATGGTTCCCTTGAGGAATTAGTGGGTGAAAAGCGGTGCTCATCCTGAGTGCACAGTCGTAACTTGGAATCAGCATGAACGTGATCATCGTTTGAGTTTTCGAAGGCATGGGAGGAAATGGAAAAAGCGGAATAACCGGCT
>JAPLSP010000307.1 GCA_026398575.1 Candidatus Sumerlaeota bacterium
TGCCCGCCTTCGCCGCGCCGCCGGACTTGACGCTCTGGTATGGCAAGCCCGCCGCCAATTGGGAACGCGAGACGTTGCCCATCGGCGCCGGGCGGCTGGGCGCGACGGTGTTCGGCGGCGTCAAGCAGGAGCAGGTGCAGTTCAACGAGAGCAGCCTTTGGAGCGGCTGGCCGGAGCCTCAAAACGACCGCGCGAATGGCTTCGCGGCGCTGGAAAAGGTCCGGAAGTTGTTGAAGGAGGGCAATCGCGCCGAGGCCGGCAAGGTTGCAGTGGCGGAGTTCCTGAGCGAGAAAGGATACGGCAAGCCCGATTTCGGAAAGTATCAGGCGTTCGGCGAACTCGTCACGGATTTCGATGGCCTGCCTGCACAGGCGGTGAACTACCGGCGCGAGCTGGACCTTGCGACGGCGCTTGCGCGCGTCAGTTTTCAGGCCGACGGCACGACGCATACACGCGAGTATTTTTGCAGTTACCCCGATCAAGTCATCGTCATGCAATTTTCCGCTGCGACGCCCGGCAAGGTGAATTGCCGGTTGTCATTAAAGTCGCCGCATAAGCAAATCACCATCGCGGCGCGCGAAGCCTCGCTGACGCTAAGCGGGCAAGTGGATAACGGGCAGGGAAATCCGGAGGGCATGAAGTTCGATGCCGCATTGCGCGCGCGCGCCGACGGCGGAACGGTCAGCGCTGAAAACGGCCAGATCATTATTCGAAACGCCAACGCTGCGACTGTGATCATCGCCGGCGCGACGAATTACAAACTCGAATATCCCCGCTATCAGGGCGAACCGCCTGCGGCGCGCAATGCGAAAACGCTCGCGGCGATTGGCGATAAAACCTATGAACAGTTGCGCGATGCGCACGTGAAAGACTATCGCCGCCTCTTCGATTGCGTTTCGCTCGATCTCGGCGCCGGCGCCGCGAATAGGGAACCGACGGATGCGCGCCTCGCAAACTACAAAAACCGCAAAGATGACCGTGGCCTTGAGGCCTTGTTGTTCCAATACGGGCGCTACCTGCTCATCGCGTCATCGCGCCGGGGCGGACTGCCGGCCAATCTGCAAGGGTTGTGGAACAACAGCAACACGCCGCCTTGGAATTGCGACTACCATCTCAATATCAACCTTCAGATGAATTACTGGCCGGCGGACAGCGCCAACGTGTCCGAGTGTTTCGAGCCGCTGAGCGATTGGCTCAACGACCTGCGCGGGCCGGGCGCGAAGTCGGCGAAAACGCTCTACAACGCGCGCGGATGGGTCGTGCATCATACCGCGAACGTCTGGGGCTTCACAGCGGCGGGCGCGAATCGCGGTGTCCACATGGTAGAGCCGGAAGGCGGCGCCTTCATCTGCCAGAACGTCTGGGATCACTATGCGTTCACCGGCGACCGCGAGTATCTGCGCAAAGCGGGCTGGCCGTTGCTCAAGGGCGCTTCCGAGTTTTGGGCCGACGCCTTGCAGGAGGTGACCACCGGCTGTCTGGCCGTTAGCCCCAGCTTCTCGCCGGAACACGGGCCGCTGAATCAGGGCACGATGTACTCGGTCGAGACGGTCTGGGACCTTTTTACAAACAGCATCGAGGCAGCCAAAACGGTTGGCGGCGAAGATGAGTTCATCGCCCGCAAAAAGAACGTCGTCAAAGACACGCACCGGCATGTTTCGCATCTGTTCGCGCTCTATCCCGGACGGCAGATCACGCTGACGGGCACGCCGGAGCTTGCCGCCGCCGCAAGGAAATCGCTCGAATATCGCGGCGACGTCGGCACGGGCTGGAGCAAGGCGTGGAAGATCAGCCTGTGGGCGCGCCTTGGCGACGGCGATCATGCGTGGAAAATCCTCAGCGAGCAAATCAAGGGCAGCATCTATCCGAATCTCTGGGACTCGTGTCCGCCGTTCCAGATTGACGGCAACTTCGGCTACACCGCCGGCGTCTGCGAGATGCTCGTCCAAAGCCACCTGCGCGACGGCGACGGCTATCTGATCCACCTGCTGCCCGCGTTGCCGAAAGAGTGGGCAAGCGGCAGCGTCAAAGGCCTCCGCGCGCGTGGAGGCTTTGTCGTGGATGTCGAGTGGAAGGACGGCAAAGTGACGGCGTACAAGATTCGCTCTGATGAACCACGCAATGTCAAAGCCCGCGTGAATGGCGAACTCAAACAAATTAAATCGGAGGAAATATAACAACATGAAAACGAATCGTATTCACTTCGCCGTCTTGTTGCTGGCTGTGGCGCTAATCTCTTCGGCTCGCGCCGCGGAAACCGCCAAGCCGTCCATCGCCTTTCCCGCCGCGCTGGATGCGGCGGCGGTCGTGCAGTCGAGTATCGGCAATATCAACAGCGAGGCGCTGATGCTCGGCAATGGCGACCTCATGGGGCTGCTCTGGGAACGCAACGGAATGCTTTGTCTGCGCGTTGCGAAAAACGACATCTGGGATGCGCGCGTGGACACATCGCAGGACGTTCCGCTGATGCGTGTGGACGTTGCGAACAACAAATGGAGCGGCGGCGCGTATCCTCCGAGTTGGAAGAAGAAGAATCCACAACCGCGCTGCGCCGCCGTGATAAAAATCGGAGCAGGCGGCGCGGGCGGCGCAGAAACCGGCGCCTGGCAGCGCATCCGCTCTGGAGGCGAGGTGAACGAATGGCTGCGGCAGGGCGATACCGGCGTTATGGCCATTTCCGGAAAGGCGGGCGCTTCGGCCGGGTACCGCTGGTCAATCGCTCCGGCGCCGGCGGGCGCGTTCACGGCCTTCAAACTGCGCCTCTCCGGAAGCGCCGGCGCACAATATTTCGTGAACGTATTGGCCGTGGAGGGCAAGCATCCGGTCGCAAGCGGATGGAAGGATTCGCCCGCCACGGAACAGGAAGTCTCGTTTCCGATTTCGGCGGCAAGCCCGGTTTCCGCCGTCGAAGTATATGTGCAGACGAAAGATGGCGCGCGCGCAGAGAACCGAATTCGCCGGATTGCGCTGGAAGGCGGAAAGGAACCGCTCGTGATTCCGCCGGGAATGCCGGACTCTGGGATCACTTCAGCCCGGCTGGATCTGCGCAGCGCTGTGGCGGAGATCAAACAGAGCGGTGGCGCCCCAACCATTGTATGCGCGTTGGCGAATTGCACTGCTTTCCTGATTGAGACGGAAAAGGAAGTCTCCCTTGAAGAAATCAAGTCGGCTGAATTGCCCGCCGCCGAGCAGGGAGAAACCTCCGGCGTGAAGTGGCTGTATATGAAGATGCCTGGAGACGTGGATTACGCCGGCATGGAATACACGCTCGCCGTGGCCGCAAACGGCACGCGCAAAGTCGTGTCGGTCGCCACCTCATTCGACACGAAAGGGAACGTACGCGACGCGGCGATCCGCCTGGCGCGCGAAACCGCTGCGGAAGAAACCACGCAGCTCCTCGCGCGGCACGAGCAGGAATGGGCGCGCTACTGGGCGGCCAGCGGAGTAGAACTCGACGATCCGGACTTCCAACTCTGGTGGTATCGCATGGTCTATTACCTGCGCTGCTTTTCAAAGCCGGGCGCCACGCCGGTGGGTTTGTTCGCAGGGTTGGCGGGCGACAACACGCCGTGGCACGGCGACTATCACCAGAACTACAACATCTGGCAGCCGTATTGGACGCCCTTCATCATCAATCACCCCGATCAGGCCGAGCCGTGGATACGCTACATGAAAGAAATGCTCCCGCGCCTGCGTTGGCTCGCAAAGACCACCTATGATTGCGAGGGCGCCTGCATCGGCATTTCCACGTTCGCCTTCGAGCCGGACCCGGCCAAATGCAAGAGTGTGAACTGCCGCCAAGTCATGATCCCGCCTTACGGCTACACCCTCGGCATGGCTGGCATGGCCGCGCAAAATCTCTGGTACTCCCACCTCTATCGTCCCGACAGGAAATATCTCGACGAAACAATCTATCCCGTAATACGCGAGGTTGCGCTGTTCTATTGCTCGTTCGCCGAGAAGTGTCCGCGCGACGCGCAAGGCAAGGCGGTGTTCGGTCCGAGCTACAGTCCGGAGCATGGCAAGTTTGGCGTCGCAAACGTCCCGTTCGATATCGCGTACGCCCGCTTCATGCTAAAGGCTGCCATTGCCGCCTCCGGCGAACTCGGGCGCGATGCGGACTTGGCGGCACGCTTCCGCGAGGCGCTTGACCTGCTGCCGCCGTATCCCACTGCGCCGGATGAATCAGGCAAGCCGGTGGTCGTGGACTGGACGGGCTGCAAATTCCGCGAGATCAAAACGCACAACATCATCGTGCCCGACGTGCCGGTCTTCCCCGCCGATCAAGTGACGTGGGTCTCGCCGGAGCCGGAGAAGGAATTATTCCGCAACACCATCCGCCAGACCCATCATCGCGGCAGCAATTCCACGGTCATGTTCGGCGTGGTCAAGGCGCGGTTTTCGATGCTCGACGCGCTCGAAGACGCGCGCAAATACTACAAGACGGAAGTCCAGCCCAACGGCATGTTTCACTGGCCGATGCACGGATTCTATCTGAGCGAAAGCGTCGGCCTCGCAGCGATGATCTCCGAGTTCCTCATGCAGAGCGTGGACAACGTCATCCGCATCTTCCCCTGCTGGCCGAAGGAGAAAGACGCGAAGTTCGACTCGCTGCGCGCGCAAGGCGGCTTCCTCGTCTCGGCGGCGCAGGCTGGTGGTCGTGTGAAAAGCGTCACCATCCGCTCAACCGCCGGTGGAAAGCTCAAGTTCGTCAACCCCTGGCCTGCCGCGCCACAGGCCCGCAAGAACGGCGCTACCGTTACGCTCGCTGTTGAAGGCGCCGGGCTCTTTTCGCTCGATACTGTGGCGGGTGACACCGTTGTTTTGGAGCCGATCTTATGAATACAAAAATGTATGCCTTTAGGCGTATAACGATGAAGTCACCACAGAGACACCGAGGCACAGAGAAATTCACAAAGAGCATTTTTCATGCATTAATGGATGCATTTCTCTGTGCCTTGGTGTCTCTGTGGTGACTTTATTACAATTGGCTAAAGGATTACAAAAAATAGGAGGAAAGCATCATGACCAAGCTCATGCAAATTCTCGCAGTCGCCGCCTTGCTGGCGGCATTCATGGCCGCAGCGCAGGCCGCGGAAGAGAAGATGACACTTGACGGACAGTGGAAGGCGCACGACATGCAGCGTCCGCGCCCGCCCGTGCGCGATCCGGGAGCGCCGTCGGAAAAGGAATTCGCCGCGCCGCCCTCCGACGCCATCGTGCTTTTTGACGGCAAAGACCTCACGATGTGGGAGCGCAAAGCGGGCGCGAAGGACGACGACAAAACATCCGAGCCGAAATGGAAGATCGTGAACGGCTTTGCGGAAGTCACGTCGATGAGCGGCAGTATCTACAC
>JAPLSP010000001.1 GCA_026398575.1 Candidatus Sumerlaeota bacterium
ATGATGGCTTGATATGGTGGCGGATTATAATATTGATGTTTTTTGGCTGGCTTGGCGTTTTAGTAAATATAGTCTTTAGTTCACAATTTCGTTTGACACGTGTGAGCATATCTTAATATACAAGCCACAAAAATAAAGTCAATATCACAATTTGTGGCCACTTTTATGATTTATGACCGCTGGTATGCCAATACCCTTAGGACGAAGCTGGATCGTCCGTTTGTTCACCTTGTCTTTGGCGCGCGGCAAACAGGAAAGTCCACATTGCTCAACGCCCTATTGCCATTGGATGCATTGCGCGTGGATTTATCCAATCCCACTGAGCGATCAAGGATTCTAGCTAACCCCGGTGACTTTATCCGAATGTGCCGGGCGCTGCCACCAAGAGAAGAAGCGCATTTCGTTTTTGTGGATGAAGCGCAAGCGGCGCCTGCGATTTTCGACGCTGTTCAACATCTGTATGACAGTGACAAACAGCGCTGGCGGTTCGTGCTTTGTGGCAGTTCCGCACGCAAGCTAAGGCGGACAGGCGCCAATTTGTTGCCAGGACGCAGCTTCTTGCATCGTCTTTATCCTCTGACGTTGGCAGAGCATCCAACAAATGAAAAGGCAATACCGCATGCGGACTCTCCTTTGCCTTTCCCCTGGACTGACCTTACTGCTTCCGAGAGACTTTTTCCCGCATGGGATATTGATGCGAGGCTGGCCTATGGCGCATTGCCGGGCATCGTAGCCGCTGCGGAGTCCGATCGCGCCGATATCTTGAAGGCATTTTCCACAATTCATCTCGAGGAGGAAATCCGGCGCGAGGCATTAATAAAGGATTGGGGCGCCTTCGCGCGATTCCTGCAATTTGCCGCAGCGGAATCAGGGCAAATCCTCAACTATACTGGCATCTCAAACGAAACAGGTATCTCGCTGCCCACGGTGAAAACGCATTATCAGCTCTTGGAAGACATGTTTGTCGGATTTAGGATCCCGTCTTATGCGCACAGCCCACGCAAAAATATCCTCTCAACTCCCAAGTTTCTTTTCTTCGATCTTGGTGTGCGGCATGCGGCGGCCGGGTTTTCGCCCTCGCGAGATATGGTTATGACCAATCCTGGCGCTTATTTCGAGCAATGGGTAGGAATCGAACTCTGGAAGCGCCTCCAATATCTGGGGGATGGACACCTGTTTTACCAGCGTACCCGCGATGGCGCCGAGATAGATTATGTTATCGAACGTCAAGAGCGCCTTACGCCGATTGAGGTTAAATGGACCGAACGTCCCGTTCCCAAGGACGCCCGGCATCTAAGATCTTTTCTTGAAGAGAATCCTCGGAGCGCAAAACGGGGCTACATTATATGCCGTTGTCCGCATCCGCTGGAGATCGAAGAAAATGTACTGGCGCTGCCTTGGCATTGCCTATAGATGATAGAGGCATACTTGCCGTGCGCAAACACGGTATGGAAGCGCCGTTCAATCCTCGCTTGCGTCGTGGAATCGTTTCTGCGATAGAACGCTGAGTTAACGCAGGAGGCTGGCCAATGGAAAAGCGGCAATGTCCTTCATGCGGCAATTTGATTTCGAGCGCGGCCATTTATTGCCTCGAATGCGGTCAGCGCATAGATGGCAAGCGCTCGATTTTGGATAGCTTTTCGTTTGGCGAAGAGAAAGCGAGCCATGGCGCGCGAGAGCATTACCCGGCTCAAAAAAGCGAAGGAAAGATTCCCGCGCATCCCGCGCAAGCCGCGCATCCCGCGCAAGCCGCGCATCCTGTGCAAGCCGCTCATCCCGCTCAAGCCGCTCCTCCTGCGCAAGCGGCGCATCCCGTTCATCCCGCGCAAGCCGCTCATCCCGCGCAAGCCACGCATCCTTCGCATTTCAAAGCGCATGACATACAGCCCTCATCTCCGCCGGCGTCGCATCCCCACGCGCATGATTTGAAGCCTCCCTCGCCGCCGCCGCATCCTCACGCGCATGATTTGAAGCCTCCCACGCCGCCCCCGCTGCCTCCCGGGCCTGCATTGTCTCCCGCGCCGCCGCATCCTCCTGCGACTTCCTTGCCGTCCTTGCCGTCGCCTTCGCCAGCGCCGCATCCCTCGGCGCTGTTATCCCAGGAAACGTCTTCGCTCCCAACCGATGCCGGGCTGCGTCCGCTCTGTCCACGATGCAAAGCGCCGCTGGTCCTGCGCGATCATGGCGACTATGCGGCCCATGATTGCCTGAAATGCGGCGGCGCATTCACCGATCTGCTCCAGACCCATCGAATCCAGAGCGTCGCAATGAAAACGCCGCCTGCGGAAGATATTTATTACCTGCGCCAAACGGTGCAGCGATTCAAAAATGACGGCAAAGTGCTCTACGCCTTATGCCCTATATGCGGCGTGACGATGAGCCGCTCGAACTTCGCGGGCATTTCGGGAATTATTATTGACCGTTGCGAGCATCATGGGACTTGGTTCGACTCCGGCGAGATACCCAAGGTGCGCGCCTTCATCGGCAGCGGCGGGATTGTTTTATCGAAGCTGGAGGAAGAACAGAAGCGCAAACAAGTCGTAAAGCAAGACAGCCTGAAACAGCTTGAAGATACCATCAAGCGATTTTTCCGCATGTAGCGAGTTTGAATGACTGAAAAATCAACCGAGGTGAAACGGCGCGTGCTGGTCACGGGCGCGGCGGGATTTGTCGGGCGAAGCCAGACGCAAATCCTGACACAACGCGGCCACAGCGTCGTGGCGATGGTTCACTCCGCGCCGATGGCCGTGGCGCCGGGAGTCAGCGTGGTCAAGGGCGACGTGCGCGACAAGGCCTCTCTGGAACGCGCGCTCGACGGCTGCGACTCCGTCATTCACCTCGCGGCCGCCAAGAACGACGAGAAATTCAGCCGCGAAGTCAACGCCGGCGGGACCGCCAATCTGATTGCCGCCGCGCAGGCCAGAGGCGTGCGGCGCTGCATCTATATCTCGACGCAGGCCGATCCGCGCGGCCTTTATGGCGCGACCAAATACGAAGGCGAACGCCTTGTGCGCGATTCGGCTCTCGATTGGACAGTTCTCAAGCCCAACCTGATTTATGGCAATGACCAGAACGGCGCATTCATGAAAGTGGCCCGCGGCGTCAAGGGGCTGCCTTTCTTTCCCGTCATGGGGCCGGCGCGGGGAAAATTCTGGCCTATCCACGTCGAGGACAACTGTCTGGCGACGGTGATCTGCCTGGAAAATAACGCGACGATTCGCAAAACCTATATCCTAGCCGGACCCGACGGCGTGACGCTGCCGGAATTGGCGGCGATGATCGCGCGACAGCTGGGGACGCGCGCGTGTATGATTCATCTTCCGCTGTGGTTCAGCCTGCTCGCTGCCCGCGCGTGCTGCGCGCTACGTCCCAATCGTCCGCCGCTCAGCGTCAGCAACGTCCTCGGCTGCAATCAGGAAAACGTGGATCATGATATTGCGGCGATGATCAATGAACTGGGCGTGACGCCAAGGACATTGGAGGTTGGATTGCGGGATGTGTTCAATGAAAACTGCTTAATGAAAAATGAGAAATGAGAACTGCTTAATGTAAAATGTAAAATGAGAAATGAGAAATTGAAAATGAGCAAGCCGCGCCTGATTCATGTGTGATTAAGCGGTGGGTAAAGAAGCTAGCCTGGATTTCTCACCAAGATCAGCCCGCTCTCTATAATAGCTCAGATGCAAACGGTGTTCCGTGATGCCCTGAAAGGGCAAAAAGAAAACAGCCCAGGGCAACGCCCTGGGAACAGAGCGCAGAAATTTCGGAAAGCCCTGAAAGGGCGAAAGAAGCAAGCCATTGCCTTTCCTCACTATCTCTTCCGCCCTTACAGGGCTTGATAGAAA
>JAPLSP010000345.1 GCA_026398575.1 Candidatus Sumerlaeota bacterium
CGGACGGCCCCGCGCGCCATTGCAGTTCGGCGGCTTACCGAGCGCACGTGGCCGTCCGGCGGAGCGGAGCGGCCTACCACTCGACGCCACGGTTGGGTGATCGTTGGAAATCAGGCAAGGGCTTACATCTGATTCGCAAAAGGCTGTTGAGCAACCAAATTGATGAAAGATCAGGGTTTCCGGGAAGGGTTGTCATTTTACATTTTACATTTTACATTTTACATTTTACATTAGGCAGCAGTTGGGCGCGATAGAGAAGGTTGGAAAATGTATATTGGAATCTCCGGTTCTGTCTTGCTCGAAAGCGTGAAGGATTTCCTGGGCGGCGCCTTCACGCCCGACTCCCCCAAGGGAATGGCGGGCGGCGCGATGGTTGGCGTGTTGGCTCGCGGCCTGCTCGAACGCGGATATCGCGTGGTTATTTTCACGCAGGAGATCGGGCTGAACGAGGAGAAGATTGTTCAAGGGCCATCGCAAGAGCAACCTCAGTTGAAGGTTTGTGTTGTGCCTTGCCGCCCGCGTCCGCGACAAAAAATCCTGGATATTCACCGTCTCGAGCGCGGCTATCTGCGGCGCGCGATCGAGCGCGAGCGCCCGGACATCGTCCACGCCCATTGGACCTATGAATACGCGGTGGCCGCGCTGGACTCCGGGATTCCCACGCTGGTGACGCCGCGCGATTGGGCGCCTTACATCTTCCGCGTGATGAAAGGGTTGAAAAGCCGGATTGGCAATTTGGAAAAGATGTGGCTCAATCTTATGACGCTCAAGCGGGCGCGATATTTATCCGTCTGTTCGCCGTATATGAAGGCGCTGCTGGAGCGGCGCTGTCGCGCAAGCGTGCGGCTGATACCCAATTGCGTCAGGGACGATCTGCTGCGTCTGGATGAAAAACCCGGTCCCGTCGCCGCTTCTGCTTCCGGCTCTGCGGCGCTGCAGCTGCTCTCCGTAAACGCCTACTTCGACCGGAGGAAAAACGTCCGAACTTTGCTGCGGGCGTTCCCTTTGATCCGCGCGCGGTTTGCGTCATGCGGCCTGACCCTGGCGGGAATCCAGCATGAGCCAGGCGGTTTGGCCGAGCAATGGGCGCGATCGGAAGGACTGGCCGGGGGAGTGCGCTTCGCCGGTCCATTACCTCATGCCGAAATTTTCCAGCTGTTGGACCGGTCGGATGCGCTGGTCCATCCGGCTCTCGAGGAATCGTTCGGCAACACGCTGATCGAAGCGATGGCCCGGCGCACGCCTGTCGTTGGCGGGCGGCGCTCAGGCGCGGTCCCGTGGGTTCTGGGCGATGGCTCGGCGGGATTATTATGCGACGTGACTGATCCCGCGCAAATTGCCGAGGCCTGCATCCGTCTGCTCGGCGATCCCGCGCTCTGGAAACACCTCTCGCAAGCCGGTTACGAACGCGTCAAAGAATGCTTCACACTTTCCAAGGTTCTGGACCAATACCTGGAAGAGTATGAGCGCATCCTGCAGTCGGAACGCGGGCGCAAGTAGTTTTTCAATCTTAGTTTGGGGGCCATACCATCCCCGAAGGGGATGAATTTGAATAG
>JAPLSP010000232.1 GCA_026398575.1 Candidatus Sumerlaeota bacterium
TCTCTGGCGCCGCAATGCGGCAAATTTTTTCCAACAGTGTTTGAAAAAATCATAGTCATTTTCCCAGCATTTCCGGTCCCAACTTCTGAAACGTATCGAGCCAGCCCAAGGTCAATGCATCGCTGAAATCACCCGTGCCGCGCATTTGTTCAGGGGGTTTTCCCCAATAAAATCCAATCCATCCGCTGACCGTGCGGCGGGAATCGCGAATGAAAGATTCCAATTCCTTCGCGCTGCAATTCATTGGAAATATTTCTTCGATGACCAGCGGCTTCGCGGTACGGAACCGCTTCAGCAGCTTCATGTCGTCCTCCAGCTTTTTGTGGTCAGGATAAATGTGAACGCTGAGATAATCCAATGAATCGGTCAACTGATTCGGAAGGAATCCCGAGGTGAATCCCGGGCCCTCATGGCTGTTGGGCAACAACCCCACCGTAATCATGCGCCTTTGGTCGTGTTTGCGGATGGCCTTTGCCAGCTGCGCGACCCACTGCCGTGCTATGTCGCCCCGGGGACGATTGGCGGAATCCAGTGTGATGAACTGGCAGTAAGTAAAGCCCGCCAGTTCTCCCGTAAGCCAGTCTCCCGCGGTCCGGCGTCCGCCCGCGACGATCGGCTCATTCATCAGATCATAGCAGAAAATGGCCGGACTGTCAGCGCAACGCATCGCCACTGCCTCCCAGAAATGAGCCTGTGCTTCCCAACGCTTGCCCTCATCCAGCGCCTTATACCACGCCGGCTCCTCCTTCTTGCGATAACAGGCCAAGCCCGTCAGGTCCAGGCGCAGACCGGTCTGCTCGGCGAGTTTGACAAGATCGGCCAGGCGTTCGAGTGTATGCGAATTCGGTTTGTCGGCGCTTTCCATCATGCGGCCAAATTGCAGGTGCACGCGCACGACGTTTGCGCCCAGCGACTTCATCTCGCGAAAATCCTCCACCACCGTCGCCCACTCGGCATCCCAATATTCCTCAATCAGGCGCATCTTATAATCCCGATCATAATTGAAGCCCCAGGGGACGAACGGCTTGCCCGACGTGGCGCCTACGAACCCGGCCCCATCGCCGGAGACCTTGATCCATTCCATCTTTTCCTGCTGCGCAATAGCAATTCCTGCAATAGTCAATGCCATTGCGGCAATGCTTCCCAGAAAGAGCATTCGATTCATGCGGCGCCTCCGCCAAATTTAGTGAATGTGGTTTTGAATATGTGGTCGTCTTTCCTATTGCGTCAAGATGCAATTTGGCCTTAGTGCTGGCGCAGCTTTTCGCATCATTTAGAAGGGGATGAAAAGATAGATGCTTCAAATGGAATTTTAAGGTTTTGCGCTTAATTGCCTTGACCGGCCTTACGGTAGGAGAGTATTAATTGGCACGTAGTTGGCTGGAAATAGGTTTGACAAATTAGGATTTCGCGATTTTTTTCGCGAGCGCGAGATGGTGTTATTTTGGAGGATGCTTATGTCTGCTCGACTTAGGGGTCTCGTCTGCGCGGCTACGGTTTTCGCGTTCCTGTTGGCGGCATTTCCCACGTTCAGTCAGATTTCGTGCGGGGAAGCGCCCAAAGCGGACAAGCAACGCCGGAAAGCGGCCGAAGGCTTTCCGCCCTTGCCCCTGCCCGCCACGCCTCTGCGGCGTTCCGAGAAGAAACGTCCTCCCGCGCCACCGACCTTGATGGCGAAGGTTAATTACGCCAGCGAACACGTCGGCGACAGCAAAAACGCACTCTGGAACTGGACAAGCGCCGCCGGCGATACGCAGGGCCTCTTCCGCTATGCGCGCGCCAAACTGGGCATCAACTACAAGGCCGATGTTTTGCGCCTCGACTCGTTCTCGTGGGCGCCGGAGCGGGTGCCGATCATGTACATCACGGGCCGCGAGCCGGTCGCGTTCACCGCGCAGGAAAAAGCCAGGATTCGCGAATACATCGAATCGGGCGGATTTATTTTCGGCGATGCCAACAAAGGCTCGGACGCCTTCACCAAAACCTTCAAGGCTGAGATGCAGGCGCTTTTCCCCGACCGCCCCTGGCACCGCCTGCCCGCCGATCATCCTATCTTCCACTCCAACGCTGCCATGGACAAAGTCGAAGTGAACCTTACCGGCCAGAAACGCACGGAACCCATCTGGCTCGAAGGCCTCAATATTGGATTCCGCACGGCCATCATCTTTTCGCCTTACGGCTGCGGCTGCGGCTGGGATGGCCACACGCACGATGACGGCAAACTCCTGATGCCGGGCGACGCCTGCCAGTTGGGCGCCAACATGCTGGCTTATTCGCTGGCCTACTATCGCGTTGGCCGCAGCCAGGCCGTCACCACCATCTTCAGCAAAGCCGAACCCGGCCCCGATGAGATTTCCATCGCGCAACTGCGCCACGGCGGCGACTGGGATCCGGATCCCTCCGGCTTGTCCTACCTGCTGAAAGCCGTGGGCGAGCAGACAACGGGCGACGTCAAGTTCCGGCGCATCCCGCTCGACCCGGAAGATTCCACCATGTTCTCTTACCCGTTTGTTTATCTGACGGGCCAGTTGAATTTTGTCTTCTCGAAGCAGGCGCAGGAAAACCTGCGCGCATATCTCGAGCGCGGGGGCTTCATCCTGATCGTCAACGCCTCGAACCGGATTGATTTCGACCGCGCGGTGCGCCGCGAGATGAAAGCCGCGCTGCCCGATAAGCAGATGGCCGCGCTTCCTGACGATCATCCGCTGTTCTCTTCGCAGAACAAGATCCCGGCCGTTCCGCAATTGCAGAGCGCCGAAGGGGCCAAGTCCCCGATCGGCACGCGCCCCGAAGGAATAGACATCAATGGCCGGCTGGGCGTTGTTTATATTCCGGTGGCCGTCGGCGCAGCCTGGCAGGACGCGGAATTGCCGTTCGTCCCGACGCCGGATCATCGTTATGCGTTGCAGTTGGGCGTCAACGCGGTTGTTTATGCGATGACGCATTAGAAGGTCATCCCGAGAGAGAGCCAAGTCCGAAGCCGCAGGCGCTGATGGCGCCTGCGGTTTTTTTTGCAGTAGCCCGGCAGCGCTCTTCTTTTTTTGTCAGACGCGTCCGACCAGTCCGACGCATCCGGCCAGTCCGACTCGTCTGGCCAGCCCATGGTTTTATATTTTTCAGCCAAGCGTCCTTGCGTCTTTCCTTTGAAATTGCCTGAAATCGCCCCTTGCTTTTTCCGAGCGCATCTTTTAA
>JAPLSP010000348.1 GCA_026398575.1 Candidatus Sumerlaeota bacterium
TCCGTCGGGCGGCCACGCGCGCTAATACTGCCCGGCTGATTAATGAGCGCGCGGCGCCGCCCGACGGAGCGGGCCGGCCTACCATTCGCCGCCAATCTTCGTAGATCGCGTTTTTCCTTTCCTGTCGAATGCAGGCTTTGGGCTTGCCAAGCTACAGCGCGGGGCGCACCCCCCGGCTTGCCCTTGTCCATCGCCCTGCCCAAACAATCGCTCTCCGGCGCAGGCGCCATAAAACACAAAAAAGCACGAAATAAATTCCGTGCTTTTTCGTATGATTTGCGCTGGGGCGCCACTGCTACTTTTTCTCGACCAGGACCTTGATCGTCGTCTCGACTTCCGGACGCAGATGCACGTGCACGGTATAAAGACCCAGGGTCTTGATCGGTTCGTCAAGGATGATCTTGCGGCGGTCCACCGTATAGCCCTGCTTGGCGATGGCCTCGGCAATGTCGGCGTTGGTCACCGAGCCAAACAATCGGTCGTTTTCGCCCGCTTTGAGATTGAACGTCAGCGTCAGCTGGATGATCTCGGCGGCCAGGGCTTTGGCGTCGTTCAGTTCGCGCGCCGCCTTCTTCTGCAGCGAGCGTTTGTGTTCCTCCAACATGCGGCGGTTGGCCGCCGTCACGGTCACGGCCATGCCGCGGGGCGCCAAAAAATTGCGGAAATATCCGTTTTTAACGCGAATGACATCGCCAATTTCGCCTTTTTCGCGAAGGGGTTGAAGCAATAAGACTTCCATGATTCCTCACTCCTGAAGATGAGAGTCGCTTGGGAGGGCGCCAAAGAGAGCCTGTCAGGCTTTGAACGGCAGCAGGGCGATATTGCGCGCCCGCTTGATGGCCACGTCCAATTCGCGCTGATGGCCGGCGCACGTGCCCGTCATGCGGCGCGGACGGATTTTACCCCGGTCCGAGATAAAGGTGCGCAAAATCCCCACGTCTTTATAGTCAATGTATTTGATCTTCTGGGCGCAAATCTGGCACATCTTGCGATGCGCAAAGCGCCGCCCGCCGCCGCCGCGCTTGCCGCCCATCTCGTCGCCGCGATCTCCGCTGTCCCTGCGCGGGCCGCGGCCATATCCGCCACCGCCGCCATATCCGCCGCCGCCGCCGCCATATCCGCCGCCGCCGCCGCGAGGACCGCCGCGATCATCGCGACCACCGCGATCATAGCGTTCCGTCGGGGGAGCGGGCCGTCGTTCTTCCACTGCGGGCTTCGCGATCTCTGCCGCAACTTCTGTTGCTTCGCTTTTTTCCATCTCGTCCATTAGGGTATTCCCTTCCATTCGAAATCATAACTTGCCGGTCTTCCCCATCCGCGGCGGACCTTCGGGTGGACTCGCCGGCAGAGATGCCGGCGTTCCCAGTCTTCTCCACCCGCGGCGGACCTTCCGGCGATCAGGCCTCAAAAGGGCAGATCATCATCCGTCGAAGAAACGCCGGGGCCGTTATCCGCAGACATGATCGGCGGCTCGCGATGCAATTCGGGTTGATCGAATGCCGTGGGGTCTTCCGAAGACATCGGAGCGGATGAAGCGCCCGCGCCCGCGCCCGAACCGGCGCCGGCCGCGCCCGCCGGAGCGCCGCCGCGCCGGGCTTCTTCTTCCGCGCGCGTCTCGGCGAACGCCAGACGCTCGGCGACCACCACCAGGCGCGACAGCTTCTGTCCGTCTTTTTCCCAGTTCTCCTGCTGAAGGCGCCCCTCGACGTATATCCCTTTGCCCTTCGTGAAAAACTGCTGCATGAACTCGGCTTGCTTATTCCAGGCCTTCACGGTGATGAAAGCCGTTTCCGTGACGTATTCATTGGTGCGGGAATCGCGGCGCCGCCGCCCGATGGCCACGCCGAAACTGGCCACCGAACTGCCCCCCGCTAAAACACGGACTTCCGGATCGCGCGTCAAATTGCCCACCAACATGACTTTGTTGAGCTCCAGCATGGTTTCATCTCCTTCCGGGTTTTCAGACCCTGGTTGTAGGATTTATCAACCTTATGCTATTCACTCTTCGCAGTATCCGCCGCGACCGGTTCAACCGGCGCAGGCTCGGAAGCGGCAACGGCGGCATCCGTCTGCAGCAAAGCCTCCAAAGCGGCGGGTTCCGCGGCGGCGGGTTCCGCGGCCGGAACGGCCTCCGCAACCACTGCGACGCCTTCGGCAGCAGCGGCCGGAGCGCCTTCAACGGGCGCCTTGGCGGCTTCCGCAGCAGGGGCAGGCTGCGACCGGGTATAACGCCGCGAGCCCGGCGCCGATTTCGTGTATTCCTGTGGCGTGAGGATGGGGCTGTCTTTTTGTTCGTCTGGAATCCGGACGAAGATATGCCGCATCACCGCTTCGGAGAAACGCAGGTGGCGCTCAAGCTCCGTAAAGTCCACCGCTCCGCCCGTTGGATCATGCGTAAAGCGGAAAACGATGTAGTTGCCTTCCGGCTTTTTTTCAACCGGATAAGCCATCTTGCGCCGGCCCCAGTGATTCTGGGCCGTGATGGCGATGCCTTTGGTCTCGCTCAGGCGGCGTTTGATATCTTCGACTTGCGCGACGGCCTGATCATCATTTAATGCAGGGTCAAGAATGACGACTATTTCGTAAACAGCCATTCTTTTACCTCCCTCTGGGCGAAATGGCCCCCCGCCGGCGGGCGCCGAAACCGGGGAGCAGAGAGACAAAGAAGCGAGCTTCAAATGTCAAAACAAGGGTGAGAGATTAGTCAGGCAGCTTCCGTCGGCGCAAGGGAAAAATGAGGCAGGCAGAAAACAAATTACAGTCCTTGATGCTTTTGCCCTTTGCTAAAAGCTGTTGATGAAAAGGAAATCCTTGTATTTTCATCATGAATCACCTACATCTTTTGGAAGTGCGGCAAATGCCGTTGTCTCTATTCCATAAACGGTATTAGCAATGTCGTAGATACCTTGTTCATGACCTTCCTCTGAGACTGTGGCGGAAAATCGAAACTTGGAATTCACCCAGTATTAGCTATAATCGAACAGCCCACTAATCCAGTGACCTTCGCGCTTATCCACGCGCACTGGGCAATAAGGCCAGAAGTCACGAAGCACTTCTGCATGCGGGTGTCCCAACTTCTTATGATGAGGATCAGAGCTAAAAACGCTTACTATTGGTTTAATCGCTTCAGCCACGCCTTTATGCCAGTTTCGCTTGGCGCCATGATGCATCACTTGAAAAACACCTGTTCGGTCTATCCTCGCCTGACTAAGAAAATTAACTAAACGACTTAACTTGTTAGTAGTATCCAGAAAACCGTCACCAGTATAAAGTATGCTACAGGCTCCTAGCGATACTGGCCAGAGATGATGCCAATGGCGATGTGGAAAGCGAAAAGGAAATTCGCATAACTCAAACGAACACCTGCCAAGAGTATAGAAACCTTGATTGCTGTAAATAGGACCTGCATACAAAAAGAGCGAAATAGCGTTCCGCTGTTCCGATTTACCGCCAAACTGACTGTCATAGATATTTTTCAGCTCTTTTAGTGTTTGATTCCTTTGCGAATTAGGAATTCCCTCTCGCAGAAGATTACTGCTTTCAGCCTTAACCTTCTCTCGAAAACTCTCTGGAATCTCATCCTCAGGATCGTCATTGTATGCAATAAACTCCCAGTATTTGGAGATCGAGATTGCGCTTCCTTTTTTGAGATAATTCACTGACGACTTTCCAGATTCGGAAGTCGAACCAAATTCATTCTTTTCCGGTGGTTCACCTGACTGGAAGTCGATATTGAAATTATCCTCACTCAAATCCGGTGAAGGTGGCATACCTCCTGACATTGAAGGTCCTTCATTTCCGCTCGGCGGAACGAAAAGAATGCGCCCAATTCTATTATCACCAAGGGATGTAAGATAACGTACAGGGTTAATGAAGAAGCTCATGTCCGGATCGTCTAGTCCTGTATTTTCTTTATAGGCGTGAATGAGCCGCTGTTCAAGAGGCATATAAGGCAGCATCAGTGTGCCAATATTCTTGAATCTCCCGATTAATTTACAGATGCCGCTAATGTGATCCTTGTCAAAATGCGAAATTGCAAGTAAATCAATGCATTTTCTGTCTTCATACTGGCGTTCTATCTTGGAAATTCCCGAATCAATCATATCTTGAGACGAGCTCGTTCCGCAATCATAGACCCATTGGAAGCGGCATTTTTCATTAGGCTCATCAACAATATCACCATAAGCAAAAAGCCCTTGACCGACCGGAAAAAACTGATAGTGAAACAAATGCCGTGGAAAGCTCATATGGCAATTACCTCAATAAGGATTTATTAGCAAAGACCTTAGATTGCGGTTTGATCTGTGTCATAAGCCTTCTGTGTATTGTACCTATATTTTTTTTGGATTCAAGCAGTTTTTCATGCTTCTCCAAAAAAAATCGCATTGCTCACTCGCGCCGATATTGATATATTCCAGCCGCTCTTTATGGCATGGAATTATCAAGTATCGCAATTGCATTTTATCCTTGTTATCGTAGATATTACATGAGGATTTCACCATGACCAAAACGCCTGCCGTCCGCAATGCCAATAAGCAGATCAAGCGAAACGCCCCGCCGCCGTTCGTCGAGGCGGCCACAAAAGGCCCGATCCTCATCACAGGCGCCGGCGGATTTATCGGCAGCCATGTGGTGGAAGCGGCAGCGCGGCGCGGGATGCGCGTACGCGCCTTTGTCCGCTATAATTCCCGCAACGATTCGGGACTGCTGCGATGGATTGACAAGGAGATTGGGGAGACCGTGGAAGTTTTTCGCGGCGATTTGCGCGATCCGTCCGCCGCGCGCGAAGCGGTCGCCGGATGCGCCACGGTCATTCACCTCGCGGCGCTGATCGCCATCCCCTATTCCTACCTGCGCCCGATGGAATACCTCCAGACCAACGTCCTCGGGACGGCCAACGTGCTGGACGCCTGCCGCGAAGCCCAGGTCCGGCGGGTGGTCATCACTTCGACGAGCGAGGTTTACGGCAGCGCGCGCTATACGCCGATAGACGAAGGCCATCCGCTCCAGGCGCAGTCGCCCTACGCGGCCAGCAAAATCGCCGCCGACAAACTGGCGGAAAGCTACGGTTGCGCGTTCGGACTGCCTGTTGTCATCGCGCGGCCCTTCAACACGTTTGGTCCGCGACAGTCGGCGCGCGCCATCATCCCGACGATCATCGCGCAGGCGCTTTCGGGCGGACCGGTGCGCCTCGGAAGCCTTGAACCGCGCCGCGATCTGAATTTCGTGGCCGACACCGCCGAAGGCATGCTGCGATGCGCCGAGACGCCGGGAATCGAAGGCGAAACCTTCAACCTGGGCCGGGGCGAAGACATCTCGATCGGCGAACTGGCGCGCAACATCGTCACGCAGATTGACGCGCGCATCCCAATCGAGTCCGACGCGCGGCGCGTGCGCCCGGACAAAAGCGAAGTGATTCAGTTGCTGGCCGACAGCTCCAAAGCGCGCGAGCGCCTGGGCTGGACGCCGCAAACCAGCCTCGACGAGGGTTTGCGCCTGACCATCGAGTGGTATCGTCAGAATGCGGGATTCGTGGATGCGGGCGCCTATGGCATATAGCCAGGCAAAGATAATCCTGTTATTTCTGCTTCAAACTGTCGGTAAATTCCTTCCACAGCTCATCCAACGTCTTGCCGGTATAGTCCTTGAAAAGTTCTTCGCGATACCGGTTGCGGCGCAAGGCGTCATTCAGTTTCTTGACGATACCCTCGTCTTTCTTTTCGACCAGCCACGCCAGGAACGCCCCGGTAGTTTGATAGCCTTGATTATATTGCGCCTTGTCCGGATTGACACGCGGGCGCTTCCCCTTCGGCTCATACATCCAGAAGCGGACATAGTCGGCGATGCCCTCGACCAGCCAGCTCGGTTTGCTATAGGGCGGCTGCGGACTGCCGCGATATTGCTGCGCGACGTGCGCCAGCTCATGCATGACGGCGCCGATGTCCTCCGGCTTTTTCAGGAACCACTCGGGCGCCAGCTGAATCCACGCGCCCCTTGTATCCGCGATCCCCTTCTTATCTTTGACAATCGTGATCCTGACGTCGCGCGGTGGCGTGAAACCGTCGGCGCGCAGGTATTCGGCGGCCTTGGGATAAAACATGTTGGCGTCTTTTTCAACGCGCCCGGCCCACGCCTTCATCTCAGGGACTTGCGAGTACTCCATCTGAATCACAAAGGTGGTGGCCTGGGCTTGAGCTTGGGATTGGGCTTGGACCTTACTGTCACTGGACACGCTTTCGGCGAAAGCAACCGGCGGCGCGATCAACAGGATTGCGACTAAGGTAATTATGCAGGACAACAAAAATTTACGCTGGGGCATTGTGTCACTCCATTTCATTGCGGACTTTGCGTTCCGCGCCAAATCGAATCATGAAGATGATTTTGGACGCAATGCTTTCTTTTATCGAGCAAGTCCGGCGCCAATCATATATGGCAGCATAAGAACTGGGATTTTTTCAGACTCTGTTAGAAAAATGTGCCGCACTGTGGCGCCAGAGAATTAGATGGCTTGCTCATGGCGCCCGTGCCTGTTGCTGAAAATCCGTCCTGATTCGCCCGATCCGCCCAATCCGTGTTCTATAACAAAAAATCAGATTGAGATAGAACACGGATCGGGCGGATCGGGCGGATTACCACGGATTTTTCCTTAGTTTGCTCGTACGGCAACACCTTGTCGTTCATTTTTTGACAATGCGATAGGGTATGCCAGGAAAGTATCCGAGTTATCCGAGTTATCCGTGGTTAAATTGCGGCCATGCAAGAAAAAAATCCCTTGATACAAAAGCCCTGCTGCAAATACTCGTGCGAACGATGAACGGCGCCGCAGCCGTTTTTTTGAGTTTTTATGAGTGACGAAAAAAAAGGGAGGCCTTATGAATGCGCCATTATCATCCGAATTGCTCCGCAAACTAAACGCCTACTGGCGCGCGGCCAACTATCTGTCGGTCGGGCAAATCTACCTGTTCGACAATCCGTTGCTGAAAGAGCCGCTCCAGGCAAAGCACATCAAGCCCCGCCTGCTCGGACACTGGGGGACCACGCCGGGATTGAACTTCATCTACGCGCACCTCAACCGCGTCATCAAAGAGCGCGACCTGAACATGATCTACGTCATCGGGCCGGGACACGGCGGCCCGGCGCTGGTCGCCAACGCCTACCTCGAAGGGACGTATAGCGAAGTCTATCCCAACATCTCGCAGGATGAGGAAGGGATGAAACGGCTGTTCACGCAGTTCTCATTCCCGGGCGGGATTCCCAGCCACGTGGCGCCGGAGACGCCCGGTTCGATTCATGAAGGCGGCGAATTGGGATACGCCCTGTCGCATGCGTTCGGCGCGGCATTCGACAATCCCAATCTGATCGTGGCGGCTGTGGTCGGCGACGGCGAGGCTGAGACCGGCCCCCTGGCCACCAGCTGGCACTCCAATAAATTTCTCAACCCGATTGGCTACGCGCCGCGCTTTGTCGGCGCCGATGGTCCAGAGGCGCTGACCCTCGAGCCCACCGCCGCGCACCAGCAGATGGCGGCGACGCTTGATGAAGCAATCGCGGAGATCAAAAGCATTCAGGACGCCGCGCGCACAAAAGGCTTCCAGGATCGCCCCCGGTGGCCGATGATCATCCTGCGCTCCCCGAAAGGCTGGACCGGCCCTCATACCGTGGACGGCAAGCCGACCGAGGGAACGTTCCGTTCTCACCAAGTGCCGATGGCCGAGATGGACAAGCCCGAACACATCCAAATCCTCGAAACCTGGATGAAGAGCTACAAAGCGGAAGAGCTCTTCGACGCGACGGGCAGGCTCAAAGCGGAGCTGGCCGAACTGGCGCCCCAAGGCCTTCGCCGCATGAGCGCCAATCCTCATGCCAACGGCGGCGTCCTTCTGCGCGATCTGCGGATGCCCAACTTTGAAGACTATGCCGTGGACGTTCCCACGCCCGGCGCCGTGGACGCCGAGTCCTGCCGAGTCCAGGGACAGTTCATCCGCGACGTGATGAAGCTGAATTGGGACAGCGCCAACTTCCGCGTCTTCAGCCCGGACGAAACCAGTTCGAACCGCTGGGACGCCGTATTCGAGGTGACGAACCGTTGCTCGACGGCGGAAATCATTCCGATCGACGACCATGTCGCCGCGGATGGCCGGGTGATGGAGATGTTGAGCGAGCATCAATGCGAGGGTTGGCTCGAGGGGTATCTCCTCACCGGCCGTCACGGATTTTTCTCCTGCTACGAGGCGTTCATTCACATCATCGATTCGATGT
>JAPLSP010000699.1 GCA_026398575.1 Candidatus Sumerlaeota bacterium
CGAAGACCGCCGCGGCGAGCTCGATGCGAAGCAGATCGAGCGGATGAAGGCAGCAGAGTAGAGACGCGGAGAGGGGAGACGCGGAGATGGGGAAGATGCGAGAGTGAAATTTTTTAGATCAATCCTCTCGCCTTCCTGAGATTCCGCCAGAAGGGTTTGTAGAGGAAACTCTTGTCATCGAGGGCGCACAGCTGTTCGAACATCGGCTTGGTGGCAGTAAAGGCGAGGATGTCCGGCGGCAGGAAATGGCGCATCGCGATGTCGGTCGCGCCGATGAGCGCCTGCGGGCGATCCATATCCTCGAATGACGGCGCCAATTGCATGCACCCCGCGCCAAAGGGAGCGATAACCGGCGGCGGATCGTCCGGCGCGCTGTTGTATTGCGCCCCCAGCATCAGCGCGCCCAGCTGATCGGGATTGACGAGGAACGTGACGGTCTTGAGATACGGGTACTGATCCTCGCGCAACGGTCCGAGGAAAAGGTTAGGATGCTGCTGGCGGTAAGTGGTTTGGCGGTCAAGCCAGCGATTCATGAGGTCGTGCGAGGGTTTCAGCCCTTCCTGGTCCACGAGGAACTTCACCAACTCCTCGCGCGGCCGCGCCTCGACGCTGAGCAGCGATCGCCCCGCCCCGCCACAGCCGAAGTTGTCTTTCGCGATGTGGAGTGTTTCGCCCTTCAGCCAGTTCTTATAGAAAGCAAACACGCACACATTCCTGCCCTGTTCCGGCTTCACCAGAGGATTGAACGCCCCTTCTTCCGGCGCATCATAAAATCCAATGAGCGGAGTCGTTAGTCCAAGGATGTTGAGCAGATTTTTTGGATTGGGTTGCATGGTCGCCTCCATGGAACTACAGGCAGAATTCTATCCATTCGCCAGCCGATCTTCGATATGGAGACGAATCGCATCGGTTAAATTCGCGCGGGCGTCTTCAAAGGCGTCTCCGCTTGTATAACAGCCTTGCAGCTCAGGACAATAAGCATAATAGCCATCTGCGTCCTTTTCGATCACAGCAGCCAGGCGATATGTTTTCATAAATTTCTGTCCTGAATTAAACTGATTTGATGAATTCACAATATGCGAGTTAATTATCCGCATGAGTTCTCAGGATGTCAAGGGCCGGTCCTGATTGGGGCCGTTACTTTGGCTCGACCTTCTTTAATACATCTGCAATCGGCTCCTTGCCGGTGTATTGCGGCTTGCGGTCCGTCAGCGCCTTGATACGGACGTTGCGGAACCAGACGGCTGCGCCGCCGTAGTTTTGAAGGCCGATGAAGCCTTCGCGCGGGAGCGATGCGATCGGGTAGGGAAATTTGTTGTGTTTGCCGTCGGGATTCTGATTCGCGGTGGTCCACTGGTTGAGATCGGATTTGACGATTTTCTTGCCATTGAGCTCGACGGTAACGAGGTTGTCGTTGGCGGTGATCTTGAAGTGGTTCCATTCGCCGAGCGGTGAGTTGGCATTTTCACTCGGATGGACGAGATCATACAGCGCGCCGTTGGCGTTCATCGCGTCCCACTTGGCGCCGTAGGCGGCGTTATCGAGAATCTGAATCTCCATTCCGGTGTTCACTGGATTTTTGAGATCGTGGACGCGGAACATGACGCCGCTGTTGCTCTTTTTGTTGGCGGCCACCTTGAAGTCGAGTTCGATGACGTAATCGCAATAGCGTTGCTTTGTGAAAAGGTTTCGACCTGATTTGACTGGCGTGAGTTCGCCCTGCTCGTTGATCGCCCATACTCCATCCTTGGGATCGCCTTGCCAAGCGTCGAGGTTTTTTCCATCAAAGAGGATTTCCCAGCCGTCTTTGTCGAGCTTGGGTTGGTAATCGCTTGGGTTTGCATTGTGGACTTCAACCCGGGCTTGATCTTTGCTTTTTTCGTCAGCAGCAAGAACGGCTTGAGCCTGTACCAATGCAATGCAGAACAAAACTGGCAGGATTGTCTCTTTCACGGATAGTTCCCCCTTGGAAAAGAAAACATTAAAAGGCGACCGAAATTCCATCACTGCTTCATCGGCTGCACAATGCCTTTTTGTGGCGCTGGGATAAAGATAATCGGTTCACTTGTATTTTGCTCACATGCTGAAGTTGTCTCTATGGAAATCGGCTATTGACATCTGAAGGCCCCAACGGTACATGAATTGAACGGGAGATGGAACGTGATCATTGTCTTTGCGTCCAGAAAATTGCAGAAGATTATAAATGATTCGAGGAATCGGCAAAAAACTTTTGGAGAACGAGCCAAACCTCTTGGTCAAAGACTCGACGACCTTCAGGCCGTCAGCGATTTTCAAAAGGCATTTTTGCTTCCGGGTAGGTTGGAACCTTTGGAGGGCGGGGAAAATGAGTTCTCCATGCATTTGACTGCAAATTGGCGCTTGATATTGGCGCCCGCGAATGAGCCATTGCCAAGAAAAGAAGATAGTGGCATTGACTATTCCCAGGTGGATATTGTGAAGATAATCAGGATCGAGGATTATCATAAAGGATAGGCGCATTATGAGTACTCAAACCAGAAACGAATACATGCCTGATAGTGTTTCGCCGCCGCGTGACACGTTGCGCGAACTTCTTAAGGAGCGCGGTATTTCTTATCTTGAGCTAGTTGCTAGAACTGACAAAACAGCAAGTGTTCTATGTAAAATTTTGAATGACAGCGCCGATGCTCCGATTACGCCGGGAATTGCGCTGCAATTGGAGCAGGCCTTGGGGCTTCCTGCCGATTTTTGGCTTGCCAGAGAACACGCTTATCGAGAAGCCCAAGCACGGATGCCCGGAGAAGCGCGGTACAGGCGAGGCATTAAGATTGTCTCTCAGCGTGCTGCGTAAGCCAGATTATATCCTCTCTTTGGCTTAGGCCCACCCCTCCGCCGCCAGCGCGTCATGCAGTTCGTCGGGGTGGCGGCGGCAATGGTATTCGAGGTGGCTGGATTCGACGTGGGCTTTTTGGTAGGAGATGCCGCCGGCCATGCGCTTGCGTTCGTGCAGCTCGTGCAAAAGCACGTAACCGCGCTCGAACTCCTCGATGTCGTCGTCTATCCACACTTCCTTTTGGGGCACGTACTCATAGACGTAGTCATGTCCGCCGGCGGTAAAGTCAATATCGAAGACGCTGCGCACGAGGCGGCCATTCACGATCCACACCGAAATGCCGTTTTCAAGTTTCTTCCAGAGGCGCTCGTGGACGTCTTTGCTCTCGGGTAGTTTCTGGCCGCTGTGAGTGAGCTTGCGCACGTCGCCTGCGCGGCGGCGCTCTTTGCGCTCGGTCTTGTTGGCTTCTATCAGGGCTTTATCATAAGGCATGCCCTTCTCCATCAGGCGATGCTCGACGAGGAGGTGCTCGATAAAAAACTTGCGCTCGTTGCTATCGCCCTCCTGATCAATCCATAGTTCATTCTGCGGAATGTAGTGATACCGGTAATGCTGGCCGAAGTTCGTGAACTCTTCATCAATATGCCCGCGAATGAAGCTGCCGTCCACGATGAACACATGGAGGCCGCCGGCGTCTTCGCATTTGCTGAGATAAGGCGGTTTCAAAGCATTTGTCATAGCCGCGTTCCATTCACGGTCAAAATAGAGATTTTATGGCCCAGGGAGAAGACTTTTCCATCCACAAAAAAGACGTCGGCGCCTGCTTCATCCTTGATGATGAAATCATCGCCCAGCGCCCATAGTTTTTGCTTCATCAGATACTTCACGCTGCTCATCCTCCTTTTCAGCGGTTTTCTCTTTCATTGGATTATCTTAGAGTAAAGGTTTACTTATCCTGCGCGGCGGAAAGGCATATCCAAAGGATAATATACAGAAGCACTCCGGTGCCAAAGAAAAAAAACAAAACCAAGAACAGCGCTCGCCAAATCGAAGTGGGTATCGGAGTATGTTCGCCCAAACCTCCGCAGACTCCGCCCAGAATACGATCTTTTTCCGATTTGCGTATTTGATCAATGAATCCCATAGCCAGCCCCCTCACTAGACATTACCGAACTCAACGGTACTTGTCATAGATAGCGTCTTCCTATCTATATGCATCCTTTCGTTGATCTGCGGTTAATATGAACACCATACGCTCTTCCTCATCAATTAAGTAAAAAACACGATATCGCCCTATTCGATATCGCCATGTCTCCGGACGGTAGCCATGCAGTTTTTTAATATTCGGTCCGAAATGCGGCTCGCGCCGAAGCTGAGGATAAATATAAGAAAGGAGCTTCTTCTTGATGAAGCCGGCATCAAAAGGTGAGAATTTTGCGAGTCTTTTGCGCAATTCTTCTGTTTCAAATATTCGATAATCAGACAAATGATCCTCTCCTATGATTTGCGTCATTAGTGCCCCTCTTGAGGCTCCGATTTAATTTGCGATTGCTCTTGATCTCCGCCATTTCGTATTCATCAACCATTTGATGCTCTTCAATAAATCGCATAGCGGCAGTTTCGATGAAGTTCGAGAGCGCTCGATTCTCCTGCTCAGCGCTGGACCTAAAAATCCTGTAAACGGGCTCATTGAGCCGTAAGGTAACTGTTTTCGACATATTTTGTCTCCTGAGCCGATTTCTTTTTGCATTCGTTTGCACGCAGAAAGAATACAAAAGCATTCAAAGTCTTTCAAGGCTTTTCCATGGTTACAGATGCAGCTCCATAAAGACCGTGTCTTTCATTCAAAAAATGACTGACAAAACGATGGATGACAAAATTCCAAACTATTCATCAAGCGGCGCCGGCCTTGCCCTTGACAGCCCTCGCTTCGCGTTCAACAATCCCTGCACTGCAAGGAATGCGGCCTGAAGCAGCGCCAGCTTTTGGAGTGCGGTTGCTTGCTGCCGCTTTTTGCTTCGATATTCCATAAGATTGGCGTAGCAAAAGCGGCAGAGGATCGGATTCATCGGCGCGGGCGCGGCGAACTTCGGCGGAGGCGAAGGGCCGTGGGATCATGCTTCGCGGCTCGAAAAAATTCCGGGCTTGGAGTGCGTGGGCGTGACCGATCCCGACGTCCGGCTGGCGCGCGAAAAACTTGCCCGGCGCCGGCATCCCATGTTCGACGGCGCTAAAGTTTTTCCCGCATACCAGGCCATGATCGCCGAATGCAAGCCCGACACTGTCTGGATCGGCGTGCCCCCGAACGCGCACGGCGTCTGCGACCCGGGCAGGGACATGGAACTCAAATGCGCAGCGGCGGGGATTCATCTTTTCATCGAAAAACCGCTCTCCTGCGAACGCCCCGAAAAAATCCGCTCGGTGGCCGCCGCGCTCGAAAAAGCCAACGTCATCACCGCCGTGGGCTATATGTTCCGCTACAGCCGCCCCATCGAGCGGATGCGCGAGATCCTCGCTGAAACGCCCGGCGGGGCCAGGGCGTTCCTTGGCCGCTACAACTGCGCCTATAGCGAAATCCGCAAGGCTGAATGGTGGGACGTGCGATCGAGCGGCGGACCGATCGTCGAACAGGCGACGCACTTTGTTGACCTGGCGCGCTATCTCATGGGAGACGCCCAGCTGGAAACGGTCAAAGGCGTTTCGGTTCGCGGAGCGGGTCCGGCCTGCGATCTTTGCGATACCCCAACGGCGCCGGATGGAAAGCTTTGTGGCGCCGATGTTCCGGAAGAGTTCCGCCATCCGCGCGTCACCGACGCGGTGTGGCGGTTCGAGTCCGGCGCCGTCGGCTCGCTGAATCACGCCACGCTTCTTCACAAGAAAAAATACGACACCGAGATCGAACTCTGGGGCGACGGCCTGCGCCTCGTGCTTCAGGACCCCTATGGCGACACGCGGCTGCTCATCCGCCGTCCCCATTCCGAAGAGACAGTGATTGAGACCTTCGGCGAGGACGATCCCTACCTGAGCGAAGACGAAGCGTTCGTCGCGGCGATCCGCACAGGAAACCGCTCGCCGATCCGCAGCCCATTTTCCGACGCCCTTCAGACTCACAGTCTGGCCTGGGCAATCACCGATGCCGCAAGGTAGGCGCAGGCCGCCGGACTGCGCTAAACCTAAGTATTCGGGCTCATAAACTCGGTGACCTATTTTTGACTAGAAGCGAAGGTAATGCGGTTGGAAGCGGCGCCAGCATTTGGAGTGCGGTTGCTTGCTGCCGCTTTAGCTACGCCAATCTTATAGACCATCGAAGCAGGAGAAATCCATCTACTCGCCCTGCCGCTTTAGCTACGCCAATCTTGTAGATCATCGAAGCTAAAGCGGCAGCAAGCAACCGCACTCCAAATGCTGGCGCCCCGCCGATCCGCATTAGCCTTCTCTTCCTTTCAGGAACTTGATCTTCTTTACGGGTATCTCTCCCTTTCTGGCCTCCAGAAAGGGCTTGCTGTTTTTGACGCCGACGGTTCCGTATCCCGTTGCCGTGGAAATAAAGCAGCGGAAATCGCCTTTGATGCGCGGCTCCAAGTAGAGAACCTGCTCCACGGCGTCATAGCGCGCGCCACCCAGGCCTTGCAGGAGACCATAGCTGGACATGGCGCGGGCGTACCAATGGCCGCACTCGTATTCATTGAAAGGATTGCGCGTGCGGCCATCATAGCGCGCGCGGCAAACGCGCACGATCTCGAGGCCTTCTTCCACCAGGCCCATCATCATCAAGTGCGAGGCGACCTGGTATTCGATTCCCGTCCAGACTTCATTGGAATAAACAAACGGCAACGAGAGCGCGCCGCCCCTGGGCCATGTGCAAAGCAGCAGCCCTCCTTCGGCGCCGCATGCATAGCTGGGACGCTGGGGATTGGGGTGAGCCGTCAGGTCGCGCTTGAGACAATACTTATGGACCGCTTTGAGATGGCTGGCGGTCTTGGCGGCATCCATCACCTGCCCCACGCCGCAGACGCCCGCGATCCAGGCGCCGAGAATCCCATCCGCGAGGCAGCCGTTGCCGTATTGATATTTCGGACCCTCCTTGTTCAGGAGTTCGCGGGCCTCGGGCGTATAGCCGCCGACCATGCTTTTGACCTCCAGCGGGCTTTGGGCGCGCAGACCCTGCCACTGAATTTTCTGGATGAAATATTCGCCGTTGTAGAGTTCCTTTTCCATGCGCTTCACGCCGCTCTCATAAAGCTCGGCGTAAAGCGCCTGCTTATCCTCCAGCGCCTCGCCCATCAGCATCGCCGCCTTGAGCGCGCCGAGATAAAAACTCGTGCACATGCCGTCCGGACCCCAGAACTCGATGTCGTAGGTGTTATGATGCGGCTCTTCCAGCCAGCCTTTGTGTTTGGGGTCCCAGGTCTCGATGCAATAATCGAGGCTTTTTTTAATCTTGGGCCAGAGGCCGCGCAGCCATTGCGTGTCGCCGCCGATGCGCCACTCGCGATAGGCCTTCATGATGCCGCCCAACTGCCCGTCGCTGGCAGCATGGAAGGCATGGTCAGTCGGCCGGATGGGCAGGGACGCCCGGAACGTCTGGTGGCCGCGGTCGTCCTGGCCGGGGCCAAACTCGGCGTCCCGCAGGGAGCGCTCCAGGTCGGGGAACAGGTGCGGCAGGGCCTGAGCATAGTTCCATACGTGCGTGCAGGA
>JAPLSP010000366.1 GCA_026398575.1 Candidatus Sumerlaeota bacterium
CCCAAGAACTAAGGACCCAAAACGACTAGGGGGCCAAAATACCACGCGCCACCCGGAAACCGTTGTCGTAGTACCCGCTGTCCGGGTAGTTGTAGCCGCGACCCGCCGCGCGGCAATAGTAGTCGCTGTAGAGCCAACAGCCGCCGCGAAGGACGCGCAAACTACCGCTGCTCGGGCCAACTGGATTGGTTTGAGAGGCGGAATCATAAGCCGCATACCAGTCGTGGCACCATTCCCAGACGTTCCCGCCCATGTCATAGGCGCCGACAGGACTCGGGCTATTGATCGTCTGCACGGAGCCGTTGGGGCTAATATTGACGCCGTTGAACCAACCTACCGGCGAGGTATAGGGATAGGCCGTCATACCCAGAGGATTTACATAAGAAGAAGCAAAATAATTGCTTCTCGCGGATGAGATACTATCACTCTGAAAGCCATATATCCAGTGCTTGCTGCCATCCCACGCCGCTGCGCGTTCCCTTTCGGCCTCCGTTGGCAGGCGATAGCCATTCGTGAACTGAATGCCCGGCGTTCCAGCGTCAGCGTCCACCAGTTCCCATGTCGAGGTGTTGTAGGCCTGCGTCAGTCCCTCCTTTTCGCTCAGCCAATTGCAGAAGACCACCGAGCCATACCATGTCACCGATTGCACGGGATGCGTGGCCATCGAGTATTGGACGCTGCCTGCACCGGTACGAGTCTTGGCCGAGAACACGCCGCCTGAATATTGGATATTGCAGTAGCTATCTGAAACATAGAGCAATCCTTGACCGGCGGCATAGACGTTGCCGCCCGTATAGTCGCCGCCGCTCGCATCGCCTTTGACATAGCCCTTGGCGAGCGCCCAGTTCAGCACGTCGCAATACTGCCCGTTCGTCACCGCAAACTTGCCGATCTGATAGGCCGAAAGCATAACTGTATGCGTCGGGAATTCATCCGAATAGCCGCCCTCATCATCGCGCGCGCCCATCGTGAACGTCCCGGCGGGGACTGGGAGCATCGCGACTGGCAGGCTGGCGCCGTCGGCCACAGCCAAGCGGATAGCGATGAGGTCGGCGATGTCCACCTCGCCGTCATTGTTCATATCAGCGCGGGAAAGCGCGGCGGTGGAGAGCGCGGCTTGGTCTTCCAGATATTGCTGAACAAGGAGCGCATCGCTCATCGTGATGATCCCATCGCTGGTTACGTCGCCCTGAAGCGCGGACACGGCCGAGGGTATTGCAGTGAGGAGCGCCAGCAAAAGCAGGATGATGAAGCGACTTGGGATGGCATGTACATCGCGAACGGAGACGCGGATCGTTTGCTGCATGGTTGGCGCCTGCCTTTCCTTGTTATTATTTTATTCGCACAATAGAAGCATCCCGATCTCTCCGTCAAGAGCATAATCGGAAAATGCCGTTCAATGGGCGCAAACCGCGGGCGCTATAAAATGCGACATTTTTTTCTGAATCGGCTTGGATTTACTTCGCGGGATTCAGGAGCTTGAGAAGCTCAATATGGTCGGCCACGAGGGATAAGGCGCCCATGTCATCCTCAACCCTGCCGGTGATCCGGAACGGTCCGGGAGTCAGCGTGATGGAAGCGAATTTTTCATAGGCATCCGGAAAGAGCGTCACTTCGAAGGTCCCCGTCAGGTCTTCCATCGAAAGGAATTTCATCGGACGCGGACGCGGCTTCTTGACGTAGGTCAGTTTCCCTGCGATGAGCCAGCCGGCCATGGTGATGCGCCGTCCGCGATGCTTAGGCATCTCTTTCGCCTCCATGCATCCGCTCCGGTCATATAGTTCCAGCGGATGCGCGCTGACGGCGAAGCCGAGCGTCTCCATCTCATACTGAAGTTTGCGGGCAAGGGATAGGGGGCGCATAGCAGGGGTCGGGGGTCAGGGGTCGGGAGTCAGGAGCTAGGGGTTGCGCGAAGGACTGCAAGGACTACAAGGACCTCAAGGACAAATAAACCTCACTCAAAAAAGCTGCCATTGCGCAATCCATTATCCTTTAGGTTCCTTGGGTTCCTTAGTGCTTATATTCATAAATACGATCACATAAAACTGTCGCGAATACTCATGTGGGAAGAGGAGATTAATGCGGATAGGAGCGGCGCCAG
>JAPLSP010000521.1 GCA_026398575.1 Candidatus Sumerlaeota bacterium
AACGAGACATAATGCCAGAGATTTGGAGTTCTAAAGACAAATACGCCGCCAGAACGCAAAACACGATGAACTTCCCGGCACATTACCAATGGATATTCAACATGCTCAAACACATAATTCGATACCACGAGATCGAAGGAAGAGTCTGCGCACGGGATCTCAGAGCCATCATAGATCAGGGCATGTTTGCAGTGGACGTTTGCCTTAACGGCTTCGTCGATATCCAATCCGGTAACCTCCCCGAGTGTGGAAAGGAACTCTGTAGTCTGATTCGTTGGGCCTGCGCCGATTTCGAGAATCCGCGGGTCTCGTCCGGCATACTTCCCCACCAACTCGTGGAATTGCTGTGTGCCGTTAACCCACCCGGGCCGACTATAATAATGCTTCTCCAAGAGCCTTGCTTGCCAGGCTTCTGTCAAAGCGGGCAATCGCCGATCACCGGTATCTGACTTGAATCCCTTCATACTTCCTCCTTCCTCCTTGGGGCTTTAGTCTTGTTTTCGAATCCTTCACCCTTCTCTTCAAATCGGCAATCCCTGCTCTCTACTTTCTTCGCCCCCTCTTCCGCTATCCACTATCCACTATGCACTATCCACTATATGTGTTGCCCCTTCTCCCTCCTCTTCAGCTCATTCACCTTCAGGTCGATCATGTACTCGTAGATCGCCCGCAGCGTGCAGTAAATCAGCCCCGCCCGACCGTCCAGGAAGCCCAGCCGCACGACATACAGCGCCAGGAACATCAGCAGCGGACGCCCCGGCAAGCGGTAGGCCAGCCGCTTCTGCGCCTTGCGCCGCGCCACCGGGTCGCGCGAGAACAGCCCCGCCCAGCCCGTGCGCTCCGGCGCCTCCTCCATCAGCGCCGCCGCCTCCATCGTCGAGTACCGGTTGTGCCGCTCCAGCCAGCAGGCAAAGCCCTTGTTGAAAGGGAGGTGGAGGAAAAGCCCCGGCAGGTACGCCTTCCCCCCGTCCGTGTGGTACTCCTCGTTGATCTCCCGCTCCACCCGGACCTGCCCGCGCCGGACCAGCCGCCCAAACCAGGTGGGATAGCCGCTGCTGCGGCGGAGCCAGCGCCCCAGGAACAGGTCCTTCCGGCGGAAGTGGTAGAGCGAGACGGCCTTGGCCGAATCGGCCTCCAGTGCGAGGCCGATCTCCCGCCCCAGCGCCCCCGGCCAGCGCTCGTCCGCGTCCACCATCAGCACCCAGGGATGCCGATAGTCCACATCCGTCAGAGCGGCATTGCGCTGCGCCGCGTAGTTATCGAATTTCCGCTGAACCACCCGCGCCCCGGCCGCCCGAGCGATCTCCACCGTCCGGTCCGTGCTGAAGGAATCGAAGACGACAATATCATCCGACCACGCCACTGACTCCAAGCAGTCCGGCAGGTTGATCTCTTCGTTCAAGGTCAGGATCAGAACTGAAACGCTCATTCCGTTTTCTTTCAGCACCCGCTTCTTGATGAACCTCGCCGAATCGCCACCGGCCACGGTCCATGGCGCCACGTTCCTCATCGCCACCGAGCGAACAAACAGCCCTGCCGTGCCATACGCAGTGTGACTCTCACCTTTGCCGCAAAATGAGCTATCTTTGCCACGATTGGATTCGAACTCGCGCCATACTGAATACGCAATAATCGTGTCTCAAGTTGACATACATCATCAAGCACCGAAGTCTTTGCAGCTGCATGCTGTCTAAATGCGCCGCAATAGACAGGAACATGTAAAACATCACCCAAATTGGAAAGCTTTAATATGATGTCATAATCCATGACGAATCGCCATTTCTTGTCAAATCCGCCTGCTCCTCGCAAGATCTCGGTATTGAATATGGCAGATGCATTCTGGATCGTGATGTAGCCGTGTAAGCAATCCCATCGGTTAAAGGTTGGTTGTGGACGATGAGCAATTATTCTTCCAGTCCCATCTACCCGAAGATAATCACCGTAGACTATGGCAGGATGCCGCCCCGATTTCCTGAAACAATCCTCTGCTCCGGCAAGTAAAGCCTTTAATCCGCCATCGAGATAATAGTCATCTGCATTAAGCCAGCCCAAAAAAGGAGTGTCTACGCACTTTAAGGCCCTGTCCAGAGCATCAGACTGCCCCTTATCTTTTTCCGAAACGAAGAAGAAATTCTCATGCTCTCGTTTCCAGGCAAAAAGTTCTTCGACGCTTCCATCCGTGCTTCCACCATCGTAAAGAATGTGCTTGACCGTCACATCCTTTTGACTTGCTACACTTTCCAACATTGGCATCAAGAATTGTCCGGGGTTATAGGAGGGCGTTATCACGCAACAGGAAAATGAATTTTTCATCTAACTTACTGAACCTCTCGCATTTCTCGTGGTTTAATGGGTCGACAAGGGGTACCTGCACAAACCATGCCAGGAGGCAGATCCTTAACTACGACAGAACGCGCTCCTACAACCGACCGGTCTCCAATTGTAACGCCCGGACCAATAAACGCTTCAGTACATATCCAACACCCATTTCCAATAACAACTGAAGATCTTATGAGTGGCAGTCGTGGATCTGAATAGTCATGTGTACCCGCGCAAACATGAACACGTTGTGATATGCTAGTATGTTTGCCAATTCTGATTTTCCCTACAGAATATAAACGCACACCATCACCGACTATTGTATTCGCACCGATCTCAAGCATCCACGGATGTATAACCCGGACAGTCGGAAACACAATCACGCCCTCCCCGATTTTCGCGCCGAAGCATTTAAGAAGAAGCCGATGCCATGCTGGAAAAATGCGAGGTACTGGGAAGAAAAGCAACCAATAAGCACTTGACCAAGCCATTCTAAGGAATCTCTCCTTTATTGAATACGGATTCTTTTGTCCACGCCCATCTTGTAGGATATTGCTATTCATTGCACTGTCCCTCGAAGACTTGGACGCAGCAAGATTATTGACACTGGATTCACCAATATTAAGGTCCGGCGCTTTCTGAATCCCCACTCGCTTTATACCATTATCCATGTTGAATGCCTCATATGGAACTCTGTTAAGTGCAACTGCGCTAAACACATCATGCAGTGTTGTTTCAAAACGAAGAAGATCTTCTTTGTTGCATGCAGGAATAACGCGCGTCAGAATGGTCGCCACCATGCTATTTTCTATACCAGCACTTTGGCAGCGGAAGAGAGGAACTGCCGATATTGTCGCTATCCAATGGGTGTGGGAAAACAGTAGCGAACGACGGATGCCTGGCTCGCTCACTTCGCAAGAAAGTGAACTCCATTGAATTTGGTATATCTATGCCATATTTGATAACATGACCGTCACCATTGTTAGGATGTATATGAATGCAGGTATGTTTCTGCAATATTTTCTCAAACACAGGCGAAGCCAGATTAAAGAAAGGCTGACTCCAAAGGTAGCCTAACCGATGGAATTCAGCGACGATGATTCTAAATCGCAGCAACAAACTATTCGACATACTTAGAAAAGTCTCATATTCATAGCCCTCAATATCAATTTGCAGCAACAAGTCTGAATGTGATCTTGGTAGAGAAGAATCCACCCAATCATCCATAGTCATGAAGGAATCGGATGTTGTTGCGCCAACGTACTTTTTGGTAAAGCAAAATCTGTCGTGAGGCACGGCTGGCTTATCTACTGATTTATCTGCCAAGAATACTTGCATGCCGAAATCGGCGCAGTCCTTCTCAAACCCGGAAATACCGCTTACGCCTGGAGAAAAGCATGCCTCAATTCCAGCAAGATCATTTGGCACCAAATACCCACCGTCACCAGCGGGGCCTAGACGTATCAATTCCATACCTGGCGATATTGGGTGAAGATTGTGAATTAAAGTTGCGAGTTTGCTTCTGTCCGTCAAAGCAGTTGGGAAAATACTTGCGACTCCAAGCGCTTGTATCGCAAGGCGTTTGAGCGTTTGTCTCATTGCCTCAATCTCCTAATTAGTTCTCGTAGAAAAATTACGTAACCCTAATAGTTTCAATTGTCTATGCAAATTTTTCGCTTGACATTTTTTTGGGGGCTGGCAAGATGAAACCAGCGTAAACAATGGTTAATGCCAAAAAAACCAAGCCAGGAGCCCTC
>JAPLSP010000293.1 GCA_026398575.1 Candidatus Sumerlaeota bacterium
ACAGGCAGTGGGGACTTATGAGACGCTGATGCGCGATAACCCCCTTTTCCGCGCCCTGGCGGCAGGCGATAAACCGGAAGATTCCGCGCGTTGAAAATTGATTATATTTCGGTTGACAAGGGGGGTGTTTCCCCAGCAAAAATATGCCCGACAGGATGCCTATGCATTAGGCGTCTATTCTTTTTGGAGGTGATGCCCGTGTTTAAGACATACGGCAAATATTTAGCATTATCCTGCGGGATATTGCTGACCTTCGGTATGCTTACATTATCGCACGCGCAATACTCGGCGGGCTTTGCTCCCACAGCCGCGATGGACACGCTCTCAGGAGGCAGCGTGGGCGGAGGCGGCGCAGGACAGTTAGCGTTGGACCGGGCTAGGGGTAACGCTCCGGCCCAGCCTGGCGGCGCGCCTGTAAGTCCCTTTGGCGCTCCACCAGCTGCCGCGCCGGCCAAAGTCGGGAATCCTTTCGCCGCTCCTCCAACCGCCGCCAGTCCCTTCGGCGGGGGAGGCGCAGCCGAATTCGCGCCCGCTGCCCCGGCCGCTCCCAAAGCCGGCGGCATTCCGGACTTCAATCCCTTCGCCGGCATTCGCGAACAAAAATCCAAAGTCATCGGCGGCCAGCGCGTTTATTGCCGGATTTCAAAAAGGCTTCTCGATGATGCGCGCATCATGGAAGTGCCCAAATCCGAAGCGGAAAAAAATTATTTCGACGATGGTCCCGAAGGCAAGCATGGCGATGAATTCGCCAAAGACGGCATCTACACGAATATCACGGAAGTCAAAGATAAATTCATCGGCAACGAGGCCGTTGAATTGCGCCGGCGAATGATGAATCTGATCGTCAACCAGGATAGACGCGATCCGATGGAGTTCTACTCGCTCAAGACGGTTTCGCTGGATTCGCTTTCTGAACTGCAAAATGAAATGGCTTTGGGAAAAAAGAAAGACGAGAAAGTCGTGGAATGGGTGTATAAGTTTTTGAAGCCCTATCGCCAGGCGCCCGAAGATGTCAAAAGCCCGTTCTTCCCATTATATATCCCGGCGCCGCCTCCGATCCCTGACGGACAGGCGCCCGACGGATTCGATCCCAATGCGGACATCACCGGCGGACAAGGCAGGCCGGCGCAGCCCACAGCCGAGATGGCGCCCGTCCAGGATACCGGCTCGGCCAGAGGCCGCGCTCAGACAATCAGCCCGCGCGCACGGACCGGCGGCCAGGGCAATATCAATCGGACAAATGACTTCATCATGAATCAGAATAATCCGTCCAATGGATACTACAACACGCGTCCCGGGGGCAGAACCTATTAGCAAGGCGAATACCAGAGCAGTCCATCTTACCAAATCTTGGGATAAGGAACGGAATGGCTAGTCCCCAGACAACAGAGGCTAAGCCAGCAAGCGCGGCGCCGGCGCCAGCCGGGGCGAAAGCTCGACCGGCCGCAGCGCCGGCGCCGGCTATGGACAAAGCGGGTAAGCCGCTCAAGGATCCGCGCACCCCGGCGCAGGTCAAAGCGGACGATGCGGCCATTGAAGCGCGCAAAATGCTGGACCTTTGGATCCAGTACAAAGCCTTTTTGGTGAACGCCTTCAACGTCCGCTACGCCTTTACCGAAGCGGATGAGCAAAAGTTTCTGGAGATTGCGGCCGAGTTGCAGAAAAAATTGCGCAGCATGTTGACGATTGTGCCCAAAGACATCAATTTCGGCCATGATAAGATGGTCAAGGTGCTCAAGGCGGCCATCTCAATGTCCCACGTTCGCGAATTGCCCGAACCGGACAAGATGAAAATCTTCAACGAGTGGCATAGCATATACATCCTGCTGATCCTGACGGCCGGCGCGATGAAGTTCATCGCCGAGGGCTATGTCCATCACGTCAGGATGAAAAGAGAAATGGACATTCGGGGAATCAAAAAAGCGCTGGGCCAGGAGGAAGCGGTTCCTTTCCATAAGAATCCTTCCGCTATGACCATGGCTATTGTCGGCGTTTTTGTGGCGGCTTTTTTGCTCTATTATTTGGGCGTTATCAAATTCTAGCAACACCAAAGTAAACGGTAGGTTCCATCGCAAAAGCGGTTTGTCATCTTTCTTGGAGGATTCCAACATGCGCGTTGCTCCTGTCCATTCCCGTTGCGTCGGTCTCTTGCTGATTGTCGTGCTCTCCTCCTTTGTAGTTGGCTGCGGCAAATGGCGCACGCAATACAGCCTCAGCTCGGCCAAAAAACTCAAAGTCCGCATCCAGGAATACATGGTCGAGAGCTACCCCGATCTGGCGCCCCGCTATAAAAAAATGAACGACTTGATGGTCCAGGCCCAGGATTCCATGGATAAGAAAGACTATGTCACCTCGGTGCCCAAGGCCAAACAGGCGGTCGAAGAAGGAACGCTGTTGCTCAATGAAACCCGCGTCCAGCATTCCAAGACCCTGCGGCAACGTGCGCGCGATGACATGGCGGTGGTCCGCGCCAATGACGGCCAAAAACTCGATGCGACGAAATATCAAGAGATAGACTTGAAACTCCAGGAACTGGAGAAGAAATTCGACGAAACCAAGCACGACGACGTCATTGCGCTTTCGAATCAAATCTTCGACAAAACGAAGGAACTGATCGAGCAGATGCGCAAGGATGCGGAAGCCGGCAGCCGCGATGTCGTCACCAAACTCGACGACATGACGCGCGAAAAAGTGCCCGAATACGCGAAAACCTACATAGGCGACGTTCAGAAGATGCTCGAGGATATCAAGCAGCTCATCACCCCTGGCCGCCGCTATAAAGAAGCCCTGGCCCAGATAGAGGCCGCCAAGCAGCGGGCGGCGCTCGGCATCAAGGAAGCGTTGAAAGCGCGCTCGGCCGAAAAACTGAAAGCCGTCGAGGGCCGGCTGAATGACGCCCACGCCCTGGGCGCCGGAAAAGCCTATGCCATCGAAGCCGAGCAGAAATGCAAGGATACCTTCGGCAAACTCGATGACAAACACAAAATTGAGCAGTATCAAGCGGTGCTCGACGCCGTGGATCCGCTGGCGCAGGCCGTGGATCAACTGATTATTCAAACCAAGCGCGAATGCGCGGAAGACTATATCGGACAGGTGACAAAGATCGTCGTGGATCTGGTGGACGGCAGCGCCAAGGAATACGCGGAACTCAAAGGCCTGGTCGAGGATCTGGAAAAGAAACAGGGTGAGGCCAAAGCAGAATACGAAAAATCCGGCTACGACAACGCCAAGCATATTTGCGAGGGCGCCATTGAACTGGGCAAGGATATCAAAGGGCGCTTCGATCAGCTGGCCGCCGGCTTCATCCAGCAGGGCAAAAGCGCGCTTGCGGAAGCTAAAAGCATTTTCGACAAAGCCGTTGAACAGAATTTCTTTATTATCAAGCCCGATACGGTTGTGCCGCCGGAGGATATGCCCTTCGAGCAAAGCAAAAAGACGCTGTTCGATCATCTGAAAGCGTCACTCGGGAATATCGCCAACAATCTGGAATTGGCCCAGACCCGCCGCTCGGAAGAGAAATATCACAACGCCATCGTTATATCGAAATCGGCCGTGAAAGATTCGGCCGAGGATACCAACCAAGTCTATCACGTGGGGTCTCACAACGCCATGGTTGAGGTCGCCAATAGCGCTCTGCATTTCTATCAGGATGCCGGCAAGGATCTGGCGCCGCGCGAAATGGAGACCGTGACGAAACTGATCGCCGAAACGCGCGATACCATCAAATCAGGCGAATACCGCAAAGGCTTTGACAAGGCGGCCGATGCGCGCGCTGCGCTTGACAACGCCGTTACGGCAATGCATAAAAACCTCGATGACCAATTGGCTGAAGCCAAAAAAGCCATGGAAAAAGCCGCTAAAGCAGGCGTTTTCCTGGCCAACCCGAAAAAGGCCGAAGAAGTCCAGAGTCTGATGGATCAAGCCACTGGGAGCGTCGGCGCCAGCGTTGCGATTGGACAGCCCACAAACGTCGTCAAGCCGGGAAGCCCGGCGCCGGTCAAAGCGCCCGCGCCCAAGCCCGAGGCGCCCGTTAAGCCTTCAGCGCCTTCCAATCCTCCGGTTCCGATCAATCCGCCGGCGCCTGCCAGCTCTTCGCTCGCGCCGGCCAAGAAGACGGCGCCGGCGAGCATAGCCGTAGCCTCTCAGGCGCCAGCCGCGCCCAAAGCCGCGCCTGCCGCGCCTGCCGCGCCTGCCAAACCCACAGCGCCCAAACTGAACCCGACCGAAACGCTCCTGGCCCTGGTCACCAAGCCGGCTTCCGCTTCGACGCCCGCAGCGCCTTCAACGCCCGCGGACGTTGCGAATCCGCCCACGCCCTTGGAAACCAACCAGATCAAGTATGCCCCGGCCAAAGATGCTGTGGAAAAGACTAGGATCATGATCGAAGCGATGACCCTTGAAAAATCCAGGCAGGACGCCGACGCCGCCATTGCCAAAGCCGAAAGCATGCTGCAAAAAGCCCTGGCCGCAGGCGCGAACGCCTATGCCGCGCAGGAGATCAGCGACGCACAGGCCCGCTTCGCGCAAGCCGTGAATCTGAGTCGCGAAAAAGACTTCGTGGATGCGCGCATCGCTGCCGAGGGCGTCTGGCAGGTGGCCTTCGACGCCCTCTATAAATACCTCAGAGAAGCCGACGACGCCATCGCCACCGCCCGCATGTATCGCGGGTGGGATTTCAAAAATGAAGATGTGACGCAAGCCATTATCTGGGCGCAAAATGCCCGCGACGCGCTGGAAAACGGCAAATATGAGGACTCGGCTTTTTTGGCCCGACAGGCCGTGAACCTGTCCAAAAAAATCACCCAATTTTCGCGCGAGCGCGATTTCCGCATCCGCACCGCAGAACTCAAAAAGATCATCAACATGTCACTGCGGACCGGGGCCGGCTTCTTCCAGCCCAAGGAACTCCGCGAGATGATCGAAGAACTCTACAAACTGGACGAAAATTTCACCGTCGCCAAGTATGACGACTACAGCGCCCGCCTGGCCAAGCTGCAGGGGCGTGTTGATACCACGGTCAACTCGACGCCACAGGCCATGCAAAAACTGCTCGTGCAATGGCGCAACTACCTGGAAGAGCTCGAGCGGCTGGGCGCCATGAAACGGATGCCTTATGATCTGAAGATGGCCCGTTGGATCCTCGAGCAGGCCGACATGGATTTTCGCCACAACCGTTACGCCAAGAGCTATGAATCGCTCCTCAAAGGCATTCGCATCGCCAACACCATCGCGGACGATTTGTCCGATGAAACCTTCAAAGGCGAAGCATCGGATATGGTCAAGGAGATATCGAACGCCTTGTTCGCGTTCCGCGGGCTTCTCGAATACAATCCCAACCAGCTCATTCCGCTGCTCACCGGCTTCAATGCGCGCGGACGCTTGATTGCCATGACGGGAATGCGGCCCAACATCGTCTATATGTGGGAAAATGGCAGCCGCCAGGTTCTTTCGCGCACCGAGAGCTATGACGCTTCGCAATTTTCCGAGCGGGTGACGGAATTATATACGAAGGCTCTGACCTTGCGGCCGCCGGCGACGCTCAAGCATATCCATCGCAAGATGATTGAAACCCTGCAAGACGCCGCGATGGCCGGCCAGTCGTTTCAGAAGTTCCTGTTTATTGATGAATTTTCGCCCAAACAACAGCAGGAAATTATTCGCGCCGCTTATGATTACGCGGATAAAACGCGAACAGGCGTGGGATATTTGCGCGATAATCTGCTCAAACCCGAAGAGCGGCGCAGGGACATCTACCCCAAATCGCTGGACAGGTTCCTGCCCATACCCTAAGCGAAACAGATCGCTGTCAGGACGTAACGGGAGATGATGAATTTCATTACCAATCAGTATATTTATGTCGCCGAATCCCTGGTGATATTGGGGATCGCTGTGGTTGCGGCATATTTGCTTTATGCCTTCGGATTGTTTAATTTTAAGAAGTAGTGGAATGAGTCGCCATGCATAACTGGAATACCACTTTTTGGCTGTGTCTTACCCTGGGATGGGCGGGCGCTCATCGCTTCTATACCGGCCACATCGGCACAGGATTCGCCCAGCTGATTACCGGCGGCGGTGTTCTGGGATGGTGGATATATGATTTAGTGACGATTATCAAAGAAGATTTCCGGAACGCCGAAGGCGGGCTGATCCTGAAAGACGGCCCCGGCGCCAAACGCAAGAAACGCAAAAAAGGCCAGCTGCTCGATCCCAATGAGCCGCCTGAAATGGGATCGCTGGAACATAGGATACAAGTCTGCAAAGCGTTCCTGGCGATGTGGCAGAAATATTTCGACTTCTTTTCTGAAAGCTTGGAAAACAAAAAAATTGAGCGCGAGGAAGAAAAAGAGTTTGCCCAGTTGACCTTCCAAATCGCTTTCGAGCACTTCAAGTTTACCAGTCTGATGGGCGGCCTCTTCTCGGAAAGCAAAAAGATCCTCAATATCCTGGATAATTGTGTCAGTCTCAGCCATCTCAAAGGACTGCCCACCGCGTCATTCATGGCGATGCAAGTCGAATGGCATGAGGCCTTCATTGGCATGAATAAAACCCTCGGACGTTTGCTCATACGGCTGCCGCCGCCCGAGGAACCGAAGCCCCAAAAAACCAAAGGCGCCGCTGCAAAGCCGGCTGCGGCGTCTGCGTCTGCCGCGGCAGCGCCCGCGCCGCAAAAAATGGCGCCCAAGTAAATCACTCAATTTTCGCACACGCACTCAAATAATCTGGTTTGTTTATTCGGAAGATTCGCCGACGGATAAGTGAGTCCTCCACAGGTCCACTTGCTCGTCCGTGATGCCAAAGACCTGGCTTAATTCGTCCACTGTCCTAAATGGCTTATGGAGTTGGCGAAACTGGACGATGGCCTGCGCGCGCCGCGCGTCTATTTTGGGAATCCCTTGAATGATTTCTTCAACCGTTGCATGATTGAGGTCTATCGCGGGCATCTTCTCTTTTGCGGAGGCGATCGCCGTCGCCGTCGTTGTTTGCTGCCTTGCCTCCATCGCCGGAATGGAAAGCGGACGAAGGCTGGGGCTTGGCGGCCGTTGCGCTTCGATTCGCTCCACCGTATCCTTCGTCTTGTATCCCCAGCTGCTGGTGGAAATATTGTCGCTCTGAACAACCAAAGCGCTTGAACGCCTGGCCTCGAGAAGGAATTTCTCATCTTGAGGATTGGCTGCAGTCGTTTCTTCGGAGACGGTCCTGAAAGGCTCTATTTTGGATGGCGATCGTTGTATAATGGCTGGCTTTGGTTTGTCTTCCAATGGAGGCAGGTTGGGCATAATGAGTTTGACGGCTTTGACGGCCGGATGGTTGTCTTGAATATCGGGAATATTGATTGCTCGGGAAGTGACTTTATCCTGGGCATAGGCCGTTGCGATCAGCGCATTTGAGACAATAGCCAACGCCGCCAGCCATCGGATTTCTCCGGCTCGCAATTGCGAAAATCCGGCTCGTTTCCAAGCCGGGCTTGAATGCGATTCATTGCCCATCATAGCGGACCGCCTCTAGCTTCGTAATCTATTATTCGACAGTTCCAGCCTATGAGTTTAGGGCTTTTCAGAAAAATAATGATGATATCCAAATTTTTTCCCAAGAGTCATTCAGGCGTGGAATGATAGTTGCTTTCTCCCTGTCAGAGGCTATAGGATCCAACACGGATAGTAAATGTGCGGCATGAATAGGCAACGCGATGTTTATATTAAGACTTTTTTCGATATTCTCGAGGATTTCTCGTCTCGCCTCGTGGCTGGCCTTGGCGGTTATGGCGGCCGGAGCGTCTTTTGCTCAAGTTATGCCTCAGCCGTCCTATACGCCCCCCACAGGCTATAATCCCTCCATGCAAACGCCTTATAATCAAGGCGGGTCAATGTATGGAAACCAGAATCCTTTTGGCTCAACGGGCGCAACCAACAATCCATTTGGCAGCGGCGGCGGCGCATTTGGCTCCAATACCTCGCGGTTCGCTCGCAAAACGCCCAAAACCACCGCCAGAAGCGGCACGGGCGCCAGCCAAACCGGTCCGAGCTCCGCGCAATCCATCGGCCAGGAAGGAAAGCGCGTGACGCGGTTGAGCCGCGAATCAATTTCGCGCGGAACAGGAGCTCAGGCCCAACCGGAACTCACCGTGCGCTTCACCGGCGGCGGCGATCCAACCATTTGCGTTCTCCTGCTGTCGCCGGGGCTGATCTCCACGCAAAAAGGCGCGACATTTCTGACCACCCTGGAGCTGAGCAATCCGCGCTCCACCGCAGCCGACGCCTTGGCGCTGCAGTTGTTCTACGACGCCGATGCCCTCGAACCCGTCAGCGTGGACATTCAGAGCCTGAAAGACCTGGTCAAGGAATTGCCCAAAGTCCTGGTGGACCGGGCCTCGGGAGTCATCACCGCCCAGGCCGCCTTCAAGTCGCCGCTGTTCATGGCGCAGGATTCCTTGATGTCCATCAAATGGAAAGCCAAGCAGCGAAAGCCCCTTGCCCGCATTGACTTCGGACCCGGCACGCATCTGACCTACGAAGGCAAAGAGATCCTGGGCAAGTCCGACGACCCCAGCGCCGTCAAGCCCGGCGCAGTCGTGGAGATCGAGCCCGCCAATGATCCCGAACAGGGCGAGGATGAATCGGATTACGCGATGCTCCCCAGCGACATTGTGGCCGGTCTGACGCGCGAAGGCTCGACCGCCCTCAAGCTCTATGGGCCGAAGCGCTCCGTGCGGGTGAGGCAGGATTTCTATGTGGACCTGTGGCTCGATAACCCGCATCTCCTGCCGATGGACAAGATTACCGCCCATATCAGCTTCGATCCCAATCAGCTCGAAGTCATTGATTCGGATGAAGACAACTGGATCATCCGCGACGTGAACATTCTCGATGGACTTTTCCACAAGGAATATCCCTTCGATCAGCATCTCATGAACTCGGCCTTCAACGCGCTGGGCGAAATCTATTACAGCGTCGGACTGCAGGAAGCCAGACGCCTGCCCAAGGCCGGCACATTCGCCCGCATCCGTTTCCGTCCCAAAGCCGCCGGCGTTGCCGAAGTCAAATTCCTCATGGCCTCCAAATCCGTTCACTTCCCGACGCAAGTAACCTACCTGGGCGAAGACATCCTCGGCAAGCCCGATAGCCTCGAAGACGGCGCCTACGGCTGCTCGATTCAGGTCAACGAAAAATAACAAATTAATGCGGATAGGAACGGCGCCAGCTTTTGGAGTAAGGCGGCTTGCCGCCATAACCGTATGACATTTTTAGCTGCCTTTCCCCTTCCCTCTCGACGTTCGTTTTCGCGTCGCCATATTGCGCCGCCACGGCGTGCCCAGGCCCAACAGTTTTCGAATCGTGCGCAACATCGAACGCATGA
>JAPLSP010000058.1 GCA_026398575.1 Candidatus Sumerlaeota bacterium
GACATCACCTCTTCTCTTTTGTGTTGCCGGATCATTATCGAATCATTCCTGGACGTGCATTGCTGCGTTATTCACGCGCCGCTGGATGCTTTCGCCTTGCCTCAGCTGCCTGTGCCGAACAAAATTCGGCTAAAGGCTTACCTGATATCTATCTGTTTCTGACGCTTTTCTATTCTCAGTGCTATTCGGCTTGCGTTAGCAGGCATGCGGTGCTATCTACTTTAGTCATCAGAGGCTGTCATGAAGCTTGGAGGTATTTATTGACAAGCTGCGATTCATGAAGAGAATGCATAAAACCTCGGAATATGTTGTTTGCATCAATAATGCCGGCTATCCCGCGTCGCTGGAATTGCACAAGATTTACCGTGTACTGCCGGACGAAGACGCGGAGTCCGACGGCGACATCAGGATTATTGATGAAAGCGGCGAGGACTATCTCTATCCCATGTCTTACTTCGCCCCAATCAAAGTACCCGCAGCGGTGGAGAAGTCGCTGCTTCACGCATCTTGAGCGCCGTCTGCCGCCATATAGCGTTGTCACGACTGACGCCCCATAGCGCAGTGGATCATGCCCTTGCTCGGTCAGCGAGAGGCAATTGCGCCATTTCATTTATAGGCCATCATTGAGGACATGAAGAATAGAAACCAAATTTCCATCCCTGAAAGAGCGCAATCTATGAAGTTGTATTTGATCAATCCCTCCAACCCGCTGGTCAGCATTGTCCATGTCAAGGAGAGCCGCTGGAACCGCTACCGCGTGTGGAAGCCGCTCAGTCTGCTGACGCTGGCGGGTTTGACGCCGCCCGAGTGGGAAGTTACGATTGTGGACGAGAACCTCCACGTGCCAGACTATTCCGCGATGCCACGTCCGGACCTGGTCGGCATAACCGCCTTCACCTCGCAGGCCAACCGCGCGTACGAGTTAGCCGCCTGCTTCCGGAGCCTGGGAGTGCCGGTCGTCATGGGCGGCATTCATGCGACGATGCGCCTGGAGGAGGCCTCAGAGCGGGTGGATTCGGTTGTCACGGGCGAAGCCGAAAGCCTCTGGCCGCAGGTTCTGGAAGACGCTCGCAATGGCGTCCTCAAGCGCCGGTATGACGGAGGACGGGCCGATCTCAACAACGTGCCGATCGCGCGCCATGATTTGCTGACCAAGGGCTATGCCTTCGGGGCCATCCAGACCACACGCGGCTGTCCTTTGAACTGCAGTTTTTGCAGCGTGACGGCGTTCAACGGCGCCCAATACCGCCAGCGCCCCATTGCGGACGTCGTGCGAGAATTCCAGACGATCCGCGAGAAACACGTCCTGGTGGTGGACGACAACCTCATCGGCACACGCCCCGAACACATCGCCCGCGCCAAGGACCTCTTCCGCGCCCTGGCGCAGGCGAACCTGCGAAAGGAATGGATCGGCCAGGCCACCATCAACTTTGCCGACGACGACGAACTCCTGGCGCTGGCGGCGAAGGCGGGATGCCGCGGCGTCTTCATCGGCTTCGAATCCCCCACGCCGGAAGGGCTTCGCGAACTCGGCAAAAAATTCAATCTTCTAAAAGGCCGCGACTTCCGCGACTCCGTGCAGCGCATCCAGCGGCACGGAATCCTGATCGTGGGCTCCTTTATCATCGGCCTGGACGTTGACCAGCCGGGCATCGGCAAGCGGATCGCCGAGACGGCCAGCCACTACGGCGTGGACTATCTCAATACGCTGTTTTTGACGCCCCTGCCCGGCACGCGTCTGTGGGATGATATGAAATCGCAGGACCGCATTGCGCTCAACGCCTTCCCGGATGATTGGCGATATTACACGCTGACCTACCCGGTGGCGCAGTACAAGCATTTTTCCCTGGATGGCATCATCGCGGAAATGCAGACCTGCGAGCGTGCTTTCTATTCCGTGCCGCGCATTTTCCGCAGAGTATGGCACAACCTGTGGCGTTTCCGCAGGCCGTTGCTCACCTTGATCGGCAATCTCTCGTACAGAAGCAATCTCCTGCTCAGCAGCGCGGCTTATGCTAAATTCAAGCGCCGGCAAAGCAATCATGAGAAAACAGTAACTGAATAGTAATGGAATCTGACATGCGCGTTGGCTGGTGAGCAACCAGCGGTGTATATCTTTTGCGATAAGAGAGAGGTCGCTATGAAGAAGACAATCGCTTTGATGGGTTCGTTGGCGCTGCCGGTCATGATGGCGATGGCCGAGACAAGCGTGCGATCCCAGGAGCCGGCGGGCTTCCGCCGCATCGCGGTCAGGGAATATTGCGAAAAAATGAAAGCCGGATGGATCGGCAAGATGGTGGGGTGCGCATGGGGGGCGCCGACGGAATTCAAGTTCAAGGAAAAGATCGTCCCCGAAGACAAGATGCCGAAGTGGGACGAAAATTTCGTCAACAAAAGCGACAGCAACGATGACCTCTACGTCCAAATGACGTTCATGGAGTCGCTCGATAAGTACGGCCTCGGCGTCAGCCAGCGCCAAGCCGGCATTGACTTCGCCAACAGCACTTACAAGCTCTGGCACGCCAACAAGGCCGGGCGCGACAATCTGCGCAAGGGCATTGCCCCGCCGGATTCCGGCCATCCGAAATTCAACAGTCACGCCGATGATATTGACTATCAGATCGAGGCCGATTTTGCCGGGCTTGCCTCGCCGGGATTGCCCAACCTGTGCATCGAGCTGGGCGAGAAATTCGGACGGCTGATGAACTATGGCGACGGCGTCTATGGCGGACAGTGGGTTTCGGCGATGTACGCCGAAGCGTTCTTCGAGAGCGATCCGGCCAGGATCGTTCAGGCCGGGCTGAAGTGCATCCCCGAAAAGAGCCAGTATCACGAAGCCATCGCCGACGTTCTGAAATGGCATCAAGCCGATCCGGACAACTGGGAAAAAACATGGCAGCTCGTCGAGGACAAGTATCAGAAGAACAAGGACTACCGCCGCTCTTCGTGCGACAAGGGCGTCTATAACATTGACGCCAAACTCAACGGCGCCTACATCGCCATCGGCATGCTCTACGGCAAGGGCGATCTCGACAAAACGATCATCATCGCCACGCGCTGCGGGCAGGATTCCGACTGCAATCCAGGCAACGCCGCCGGGCCCATGTTCACAACCGTTCCGTTCTCGAAGCTCGCCGCGCGCTATGCCGGGAAGTTGGATCAGGACCGCGTCTTCCAAGGTACGACAATAACGCCTAAGAAGCTCTTCGCTGCGACGGAAAAAATCGCGCGCGAAGCGGTTGTGAAATACGGCGGAAAAATCGAGAAGGACGCGAACGGCGAAGAAGTATTCGTGATCCCCATTCAAACGCCCAAGCCAATCGCGCTCGAGCAATGCTGGGAACCGGGCAATGTCGCCAACAGCAAATTCACCGAAGAAGAAATAAAGCAGATCAAAGCGCCAGCCGCGCCGAGATAGCGTTTGGAGTTCAACCTTTAGGTGGTGTTTGGAGTTCCACCTTTAGGTGGTGTTTGGAGTTCCACCTTTAGGTGGTGTTTGGAGTTCCACCTTTAGGTGGTGTTTGGAGTTCCACCTTTAGGTGGTGTTTGAGCCAACCTTCAGGTTGGCGTCCAAACCATAAGGAGATCCAGACATGTACAACTGGCGCAAGCTCACCCCCACCCAGCGCGGCGAATGCCTCGCCAAGCGCATTTCCCAAAAACATCCCTGGCATTGCCCGCCCCACGAAGATCGCGGCACAGGCGCCTATCACCTATCAGCCGCCTGCTATGAACACGCGCATTTCATCGGATCGAGCGACAAGCGTATGTCCGAATGCGAAGCACGTCTTCTGAAAACCATTGCAGCCCACACTCAGGAAAACATCGCCTGGTCCATTTTGCCGAATCATTATCATTTCCTGATTCGAACGCTTGATATAAAAGCGTTGCTTTATGAGATAGGACAATTCCACGGGCGGTCTTCTTATGACTGGAACGGCGAAGATGGTACGCGAGGCAGAAAAGTCTGGCACAATTGCGTCGAGCGCAAGATGAGGGGGCCGCGGCATTTTTGGGCGACTTTGAACTATGTGCATAATAATCCAGTGCATCATGGATATGCGGAGCAATGGCAGGATTGGCCTTATGGAAATGCCAGGGAGTATTTGGAGAAATTGGGGAGGAACGAGGCGAAGAGGATATGGCGGGATTATCCTGTTTTGGATTATGGGATGGGGTGGGATGATAAGGATATGTGAGGATGGACTCCAACCTGAAGGTTGGAAACAAACACCACCTGAAGGTGGAACTCCAAACGGAACTCCAAACGGGACTTCAATGACTGGACGTGAGCGAATTCTGAAAGCGATTGCATTCGAGGAAACGGATCGCGTCGCGATTGATTTGGGCGGCATGCGCTCGACGTGCATCAGCTGTTTCGCCTATCCCGACCTTGTGCGGGCGCTCGGGCTTCCGCCGCGACGTCCGCGCGTTTACGATACTTCGCAGATGCTGGCGCTGCCCGACCCGGATGTGCTCGATGCGCTTCAGGGCGACGTGGTCACTGTTGCGCTCGATGGCTCGACGGACGCCTTCGCGCAGCCCGAGCTATGGCGCGACTACGATTTCGGCGGACGCCTCGAAGCCCAGGTAAGAAATCCTTTGGATTTCAAAATGCTGGAAGACGGCACAATCTCCCAGCCCGCTTCGGGAAGCAAAATGCCACCCAAAGCGCACGTCTTCGAGACGGAACACGCCGGCCAGCAGTTCAATCTCGCCGGCGATATTCCCAAACCGGATTTGCAGGAGATTCGCAAGGCGCAGGAGAAATCGCTGTTGCGCCCGGAGGAGATTCGAGCGGCGCGCGACCTGTGCCGCCGCGTGCGCGAGTCCACCGACCGCGCCGTTTTCTTCAACGGCGTGCAGGCGGGCTTGTGTATTCATGGCTTCGGCGGCGTGGCCGTATTCCCGACGCTGTGCCTGGCGGAACCCGATTTCGTGGCCGAGCTGCACGAACTCATCATCCGGCACTCCATCCGGCAGATGGAAGCGCTGCTCAGCGAGATCGGGCCGTATATTGACATCTGCCTCGTCTCGGCGGACGATTGGGGCAGCCAAAGCCAGACCTTCGCGCCGCCGCATGTTTTCGAGACGCTCTTCAAACCGTACTACACGCGCATCAACGCCGCCATTCATCGCGCCGCGCCCAACGTCAAGACATTCCTCCACTCCTGCGGCGCCATCTACAACATCCTCGACCTCATCATCGGGAGCGGATTCGACATCCTCAATCCCGTGCAATGGACCGCCGGCGGGCGCTCGTGGAAGGAATGGAAGGATAAATGCCGCCGCCGGATCACGCTGTGGGGAGGCGGCGTCAACACGCAGGCGACGCTGCCGTTCGGGACCGTCGCCGACGTCGAGCGCGAAGCCGGCGAGATCGCCTCCTATATGCGCCGCGACGGCGGCTATGTTTTTTGCGCGATTCACAATCTGCTGGCGGAAATCCCGGGCGAAAAAGTGGCGGCAATGTATCGCGCCGCAGCCCGCGCGAAATAGAGTTGTAGTCCCCTCAGCCTGACCAGTTTATTTTTCATTGCGTCTCAGACGCCGGTGTGAGTAACATTCCGATAATACAGTTGCATAGTTGCGATTGCGCTGCCGAAGGGCGCCACCCAGAGCAGCTGCGAATGCTGTGTTCTGGGATCCGCCGAGGAACGAAACATGCGGCGCCCGCTTCAATCAACCGCCGAAGGCGGGCATACTCTGCAAAGGGAGGAAGCAGCGTGCGCGTCAATAAACCCACTTCCAATCCGCAGTTCAACAAGCGCAGCTTCGGCTTTCTGACCTTGGGTATCGGGTCGTATTTTTCGACGCACTACTACCACACTTCTCTGTTGCTGGTCGCCGGTTCCCTCCGCGTCCAGGTGGACGCGCCCAGCCCTTACTGCAAGATTCTGGCCGAGGCGACGTCCAAGGCGGGCATGAAACTGACGCCGCGCGACATTGACCATTACATCTGCACGCATATCCATGGCGATCATTCCAACGGTTGCGAAGACGTTGCTCTCTACAAGTACTTCATTGAACACACCCAGCCCAAGCTCTATATCCTCCCCGAAGTCGCGCCCGTCCTTTGGCGCAACAAGCTCTATGGCACACTGGGAATTCTGACGGACGAGCTCTGCAATCCCTTCCCCAAGGAAAGCAAACTCGAAGACTTTTTCGACGTGCAACTGGTCGAACCCGAGACGCCGGTCGTGATCGAAGACGTGACCATGCGCGTCCGCCGCACCAAACACAGCGTCCCGTGCTATGCGATGAAGTTCGAGCGCAACGGCCGTATGCTGGGCTACAGCTGCGATACGATCTACGATCCCGGCCTGATCGAATGGCTGAGCGAATGCGATCTCATCTTCCACGAAACCACCCCCTCCGGCCCGCACACGCATTATGAAGAACTGGCGGCGCTGGACGTCCCGATCAAAAAGAAAATGGTCCTGATCCACATGGCCGACAATTTCCACTCCGACGACCCCCACCTGCGCGTGGCCAAACAAGGGGCGTTCTACGAAATAAAATAATCCGTCGCTCCTTCGAAGGAGATGGCAATTTTCATAATCCGGCAGAACCGGATCCATTCAGGACATATCACCGGAAAGGTGGGCGGCCTTCACCTGTCATGCAAACGCCCATAAATGCAGGCAGAATCATTGAGGGCAGAATGATAATGATCCTGCCCTCAATGATTCTGCCTGCATATCGCCGCAGACCCAGCATTGGCGCGGCAAGAATGGGATCGTTTTCCAGGGAAGATTCGTGAGTCGAAGGAGCCATCCATGACAAGAAAAGAAATCGTCATTAAAGCCGGAATTTGTTCTTTCCTGTTATTGGTGGTGGTGCTGATTGCCATACCGAATTTCTTTGAAGCATGCGTTCGCGGAAAAGTCTCCCGGGCAAAAGCCGACATGCGCTCTCTCGCGACAGGACTCGAGGCCTATTATGTGGATAATGGCGCCTATCCCGCCTGGGTCTGCGGCGGCAATGGGGTATGCTCGAACAATTGGATTACGACCGAGGGCTTGGGTTCAGCCAATGGATTCGCAGGCAAGAAAGCCGCCGCGGCTAAAATCCACACCTTTCGCGTGCTTACAGGCGATCGTCACCAAGATCCCAACAATCAATTCTTCAGTTTGACGACGCCGATTTCGTATGTCACATGTTTTTTCACCGATCCATTCGCCGCCACCAAAGGCGCCAGCTATGGCTATTACGCGCAAAAGACCGGATGGATCGTCTATTCCTTCGGCGATGATTGTGATGAGAACGCCAAATTTGCAGGCGACTTGGACCCTTATATCGAAGCGCCGCTGCTGCCACAACTCCGGGAGAAATATGGCGATAGCGTCTATGATTATCATATCGCCCAACCGACATTGCTGCTGATCACAAGCAGTGGCAAGGAAGCGACCGGATTGGATTTTGACGGCGGGTGCTTTACCTACGATCCGACAAACGGCTCCGAATCCGAAGGCGATATTTATCGCTGCAAGCAATGAATCGCGGAACGAGTAATTGGGTTCATCAGCAATGTGAGTGGAGGCTTTATGACGAAAACAAACATAGCGATTAACGGCTGCATTGCTGTTTTGATTCTAATAATATTTGCTGCAATCATCATCCCCAATTTTCTTCTCAATAGTTGCCTTCGGGCATCCATTTCCCGAGCAAAAGCGGATATGCGCGCTATGGCAGCGGGATTAGAGGCATATTATACAGACAATAAATCCTATCCCGCCTGGGTCTGCGGAGGAAATGGGGTTTGCTCGAACAATTGGATCGTAAGCCAAGGTTTGGGTTCGGCTAACTCATTTTCAGGAACAGGCACCGGCGCGGCCAAGAGCCATACATTTCGCATCTGGGCAGGCGATCCGCGCACGGACCCCAACAGCCAATTTAGAACACTGACAACGCCGATCGCATATCTCAATTCCTATTTCATGGATCCTTTTGCTTCTACGCGAGGCGCCAGCTATAGCTACTATGCGCAGAGAAATGGATGGATCCTTTATTCATTCGGTCCGGACACGGACGAAAACGACCAGTTCGCTGGCGATATTGATCCTTATGTGGAAGCAGACCTGCTGCCTTCCTATCACAGCCGATTTGGCGCGACGGTATATGACAGCCACATCAAGCAGCCCACGCTCCTATTGATAGCAATGGATGGAAAGACCATGACCGGCCTGAACTTCGGCCCCGACGCCTACGCCTTCACCTACGATTCCACCAACGGCACAGCCTCCGAAGGCGACCTTTATCGCTGCAAGTAATGAACCGCACAGAAAGCAATCGAACTCATCGGCAATGTGAGGGTTCGTTGGAATTTGTCTTTTTTCCCCGAAGGGGAACTACAATCATAGCCGTGGGTGAAGCGAAGCGAACCCGCGGTGGCGGCACGCGGAATTATCGCTCCCTGAAGGGGGGCAACGTCGTCACAGAAACAATCCCGATTTGAAGCATGCAAACGAAATGCGGTTGGCTGTCCGACCCATGTTGGCCCCCTCCGGGGACCTGCTTTTGGCGCCCATCGTTTCCGTGGGTTCGCTTCGCTTCACCCACGGCTATGATAGTTCTCCCCCTTCGGGGGATTCAAACATCCCAACTCCTGCCCTTTTCGGGGGGATTCAAACATCCCAACTCCTGCCCTTTTCGGAGGGATTCAACCATCCCAACTCCTGCCCTTTTCGGGGGATTCAACCATCCCAACTCCGAACTGCGTCGCTCCGCGAGCCAGTATCCGTGCGCTCAGTGGAATCCGTGGTCAAATTTTCCCCACGGATTCCGCGGAGCACACGGATGACGAGAAACGACTACACGCAATCGTTCTCGGCGGGATTGAGGCATATTTCGGGCAATAATGACTCCATATTTCAGGTAGTTGCGTTTCCATATTGAAGGCAATTGCGAATCCATATTTCGATCAATAGCGATTTCATATTTCGGTCGGCAATGGATTTTGGATATGCTTTTGTTCCGTTGCATTCAATGCGGGCGGTATTTTATGTTTTCTCCGGGGTTGCCGAGTGGTTGCGCTCCCCGCCTTGAATGCCAAGCGGTTGCTCATTATTCCAAATACAGGAAACACTCAAATGTCCGAATCCACGCCAGAATCCACGCCAGAGACAAACAAACCCGAGCTGATGGAATGGGAAGATCCGCAGCTCTTCCGCCGCAACAAGGAAGCGGCGCATTGCACGATGATGCCGTTTCCGGATACGGCGTCGGCGCTCAAATCGGCGCTCAATGACTCGCCCCGCGAGGCGCGCGCCGCTTCGCCGTTTCATCTCTCGCTCAATGGAGAGTGGAAATTCCATTGGGTGGGCAAGCCCGCCGACCGCCCCATTGGGTTCGAGGCGCCGGACTATGACGACGCTGCATGGGACAAACTCCCGGTTCCCTCCAACTGGGAAATGCACGGCTACGGGATTCCGATCTACACGAACGTGAAGTATCCCTTCCCGCCCGATCCGCCGCGCATCCCGCACGACTATAATCCGGTCGGCTCTTACCGGCGCGAGTTCGAGGTTCCCGCCGCGTGGAACGGGCGGCAGGTCTTCATCCACTTCGGCGGCGTGATAAGCCATTTCTATCTTTGGGTCAACGGACAACTCGTCGGCCTGAGCCAGGACAGCATGACGCCCGCCGAGTTCAACCTCACGCCTTACCTGCGCGAAGGGTGTAACCTGCTGGCGGTTGAGGTTTATCGCTGGTGCGCGGGCAGCTATCTCGAAGACCAGGACTTCTGGCGTTTCAGCGGCATCTTCCGCGATGTCTATCTCTACTCATCCTCCGCGCTGCAACTGCGCGATTTCTTTGTGCAATGCGATTTCGATGAGAAGTATCGCGACGCGACGCTTACCGTCACCGCGAAACTGCGCAACCTGGTCGGCGGTGTCGCGGAAAATGTCCACATCGGCATTGATCTCTTTGACGCGGAAGGCAAAGGCGTTCATGGCGGTTCCTATCTTGGCGGCATCGCCGTCGCTGCTATCGCATCGCAAGAGGAGATCACAGTCGAGACGGAAGCCTACGAGGTAGGAAATTTGCGCAAGTGGTCGGCAGAAGATCCTTATCTTTATGCGGTTGTTTTGACGCTGACCGACGGCGCCGGCAACGTGCTCGATGCCGCCTCATGCCGGTTTGGTTTCCGCAAGATCGAAATCAAGGACGCGCGCCTCCTCCTCAACGGCGCCGCGATCAAGATCAAGGGCGTCAACCGCCACGAACACGACCCCGACCTCGGGCGCGTCATCTCCGAGGAACTCATGATCGAGGACATCCGGATCATGAAGCGGCTCAATATCAACACCGTCCGAACGAGTCATTATCCGAACGACGTGAAGTGGTATGACCTGTGCGACCGCTACGGCATTTATCTGATTGACGAGGCGAACATCGAATCGCACGGCATGGGCTACGACATGGACAAGACCCTGGGGAACAAGCCCGAATGGGAAGCGGCGCACGTGGACCGCATGACGAACATGGTCGAGCGCGACAAGAACCATCCGTCGGTCATCTTCTGGTCCATGGGCAACGAAGCGGGCAGCGGCTGCAATTTCGTGGCGGCGGCCAAGGCGGCGCGCTCGCTCGATCCGACGCGCCCCATCCACTACGAGCGCATGAACGAAGTGGCCGACGTGGACTCGTGCATGTATCCGGCGCTCGCCACGCTGATCGAGCGCGGACAGGAGAAATCGCCCAAGCCCTTCATTATGTGCGAATACGCCCACTCGATGGGCAACGCCATCGGCAACCTGCAGGAATATTGGGACGCCATCGAAAAATATCCGCGCCTCATCGGCGGATGCATCTGGGACTGGGTGGACCAGGCCATCCGCAAGATCGCGCCGGTCGAGCCGTATGAGGACGACCTGCTCGAATGGTTCTGGGCTTATGGCGGCGATTTCGACGACACGCCGAACGACGCCAATTTCTGCTTCAACGGCGTCGTCTTCGCGGACCGCGATCTGCCGCCGAAAACATGGGAGGTCAAGAAGGTCTATCAATGCGTCGGCATCCAACCGCAGGACCTGGGCGCCGGAAAAATCAAAATCGCCAATAAATTCGCCTTTGCGAACCTGAAGCAATACGAAGCGCGCTGGACGTTGGCGGAAGACGGCAAGACGATCCAAGAAGGAACGCTCGGCGCGCTCGATATCGCGCCCGGCAAATCCAAGAGCATTACGATTGTGCTGCGCAAGGTCAAGCCCAAGCCCGGCGCGGAATACTTTCTGCGCGTCAGCTTTCACCTCGCCGCCAACACGCTCTGGGCGCGCGCGGGGCATGAGATCGCCTGGCAGCAGATGAAGATGCCGTGGGCGGCCCCGTCGCGCAAAGCCCCCTCGCTTCGGAAAATGCCCGAACTCCAAATGGCGGACCTTTCGGGGCAGATCGTTTCGGTGAAGAACGAGGCGATACACGCCGTCATCAGCCGCGCCGCCGGCACGATGGTCTCGCTCAAGTTCGGACGCAAGACGATCATTTCGGGCGATCCATCCGACACGCCCGATATCACGCGCGGTCCGCTGCTAAACTTCTTCCGCGCGTTTGTGGACAACGACAACTGCCCCTGGCAGCCGAAGAGTTTGCAGAAAGATTTCTTCAACTCGGGACTATCTCAGGTCAAACGCACATGCGAAGAGATCGAGGTTTATGGCCTCGCGCCGCAGGCCTTCCGCGTCGTTTGCCACAACGAGATCATCGGCTTCAAGGGCGCAGGCTTCCGGCACGATATTTCATTCACGTTCTTCGGCAATGGCGCGATCGTTGTGGATAATCACGTCGAGCCGGTCGGGGAACTGCCGCTGCTGCCCAAGCTGGGCTTGATCATGACGGTCAACGGCGCTCTCAACCGCCTGCAATACCTGGGGCGCGGCCCGCACGAAAATTATCCCGACCGCAAAACTGGCGCTGACGTCGGCCTCTATAATCAGCTCGTCGCCGACCAATACGTCCCCTACCCCTACCCACAGGATTGCGGCAACAAGGAAGACGTGCGCTGGGCCGCGCTGACCGACAAGAAGGGCGCGGGACTGCTCGTTGTAGCGGACGCGGCGCGCCCGGTTTCGATCACGGCCTCGGAATTCACGCCGATGGATCTATTCCGGGCGAAGCATACCTACGATCTGCGCCCACGCCGCGACGTAACCATGTGCGTGGACGGCGCCGTCAGCGGCCTCGGCAACCAAAGCTGCGGCCCCGGCCCGCTCGAGCAATACAAACTCTATCCGAGGGTATTTGATTTTCGCTTCGTGATGCGCCCACTGGGAGCGCCAGCACTGGGAGCGCTGGCATCTTTGCCGGCGTGTCAAATCGCGCGAGAGGCGTTGCCGTGACACGCCGGCAGAGATGCCGGCGCTCCCAGTGCCGGCGCTCCCAGTAGGCGCTCCCTGTGGCAGGTTTATTGTCATGATCTATTCACTGAAAAGCATGAAGCAAGGGTTGACACTGGTGGAGGTTTTGCTGGTGATTGTCTGTGTTGTGATCCTTTTTGTTCTCGTGAATCTGAGAACCACTGAAGGCAACATCCGTGGGTGGGTTTCCCGTGTCAAAGCCGATCAGCGCTCGCTGGCGACGGCGCTGGAAGCGTATTTTGTGGATAATAACAGCTATCCGGCATGGGTCTGCGGCGGCAATGGCGTATGTTCAATAGATTGGATATCGAGTCCGGGTCTGGGCTCGGCCAATGGCTTCGCAGGCAAGAAAGCCGGCGCAGCGAAAATTCATACCTTTCGCGTTTGGACGGCAAATCCTAGCACTGATCCCAATAATCAATTCTTCATGCTGACAACCCCGATATCTTATGTCACCAGTTTCTTTACCGATCCTTTTGCCAGCACAAAAGGCCCTCGTTATGGCTATTCACCAAGCATCAGTTATGGCTATTATGCGCAAAAAACAGGATGGATCGTTATTTCATTCGGCCCGGACAAGGATGAAAAAGGCAAGTTCGCCGGCGACCTTGATCCGTATGTGGAGGCGGCGTTGCTTCCGCCCTGGCAGTCGCGTTATGGCAATGCTGTTTATGATTATCACCTAGCGCAGCCCACGCTTCTGCTGCTCACGATGGATGGCAAATCCGCTACGGGACTGAACTACGGAGGCGGAAGCTTTACTTTCGATCCAACAAACGGGACTTTGTCGCAGGGCGACATTTGGCGCTGCAAGCAATGAACAAGTGAATGAGGAAGATTCCGGGGAAGGTTTGGTAGCGGAGAAGGGAATCGAACCCTTGACCTTGCGATTATGAGCCGCACGCTCTAACCAGCTGAGCTACTCCGCCCCCTGGCGCCAAAAAGACCAGTCAGCTTGGGCAAGCTGCTGGCCTTGGCTGCTTCCGGATGGTAGCGGGGGTCGGATTCGAACCGACGGCCTTTGGGTTATGAGCCCAACGAGCTACCAGCTGCTCCACCCCGCGTCATCATTCTCTTTGAGCGTCCTGCCGCGCGCCACTCTGCAAAACTTTGCGCTTCCCGCTGATGTCCCTCAAACTTCGCCCGTCCATTCCTTCGCGCGCTTCGCCCAAAGCGGAGTTATTCTAGGCGCCGGCGTCCCGCAATCAAGCTCTATTTTCCGCCTGATGGATAATTCCGATTGCGACGCCAAAATACAGATTGCAGAATCAATGGCAGAGCAACTTGCTGGAACGGTTCTCGATTTCCTAATTTTATGAAGCAACAGAAAGGCAAAGCATGTCCAAGAAATACAAATCCTCCTCCAGCGGCGGCCCCGCTCCGATTCTCTTTTTCCACTTGAAATCCGACACGATTGCGCCGGCTTGCATTCGCGAACTGCGCGCGGCTGGGCTGCCCGTCGCCGAGGTTCTCATGGAGGAATATGGCATGGGCGGCGTGCGCCTTATTGAGCCGGATTCATGGGAAAAAGTACTCCTGAGCATCCTGAGCCAGCGTCCGCTGGCCATCGTGCTGCTCAACTCGAAAGGAATGGATGACGGCAGTTTCTGGCTGGCGATGGCGGAATTGCTTCGCGTGCCGGTTTTCAACTGGTTCACCGATCACCCGCGCTTCTGCCCACTGGCGCCGGTCGAGCAGTTGTCGGAAGCGCTGCAGCTCGTGTTGTGGGATCGCGCATACATCGAAGAGATGCGCGCCTGCGGATATAAGCAGGCGCGCGCCCTGCCGCTGGCGGGCGATCGGGAAGCAGCGCAACGCCTGGCCAGCAAAGATCCGCTGACGCCGCCGTGCGACGTGGCATTCGTCGGCAGCCTTGGGCTTTCACGGCTCGCTTCATTCCGCCAGGAGATCAGCGGCATCCTGGAGGTGTATCGCTGTCCGGGCGCCATGCCGCGCATCGAAGGCTGGATCGAAAAGGGCAGGCAATGGGCGCGAGAGAACAAGGGACGCTCGATCTTTGAATTCGCCAATGCTCTGGAAACAGCCGCGCTGACCGGCGCGCAGGACGAGGCGCCGGCGAAAAGCGCCGAAGCAGATGAGGATAAATGGCAGGCGCCCAGCCAGGAGCAGGAAGACGCGCAGCGGCTCAAGCGCCTGATCGCCGCGGCGATTGATTTTGAAAACATGCGCGAAGACCGCCTGCGGCTGGTTCACGCCATGCGCGGCAAAGGGCTTTGCGTCTGGGGCGACCAGGCATGGGAAAAGGAATTGTCCGCCGAGCAATATCGCGGCTTTATTCCCTACGAGGAAGTCGGGCGCGTTTATCGCGATGCCAGGATCATCGTCAATTGTTCGCGCGATCAGTTGCTGACGACGGTCAATCAGCGCGTCTTCGACGTTCCGTTGTCCGGGGGATTTCTGATCACGGATTGGCGCGATGACCTGGGACAGTTTGTCGAGCCGGAAAGCGAGATGGCCGTTTATCGCGGTTTGGATGATTTGGAGGCGCAGATTGATCGCTATCTCAAGGCGCCGGAAGAACGGGCGCGCATGAGCGAAGCCGCCGCGCGCCGGATCGCGGAAAATCACACTTATCGCCATCGTATGGCGACGCTGATCGAATGGGCGCGGGAAGCCGCCGCGCAGTTTTCGTCACGCCCCCCGCAGCCGCTGCATGAGCAATGGGAGATGCGCCTCAACCGCGCGGCCGATGCGCTGTGGTCCGCGGGCGCGCACGACGCCCACGCCATGATCGCGGCAGAGATCGAGCGGCGCGGCGCCGGATCGCCTTATGGAATTTTGATTCAGGCAAAAGCCGACATCGTCAAGAAGCCCGCCAATCTGGTTCGCGCAATCGAACGCCTGCTTATGGCGTGCCGCAGCGGCGCGAATTTGCCTGAGGCGCGTCATTTGCTGGGGCAGGCGCTGGCAAACACGAATCGCCTGGTGGAGATGCAGCCGCTGCTTCTGGCCCTGCCGGAAAACATGCGCGTCGCCACCGATTGGGAGTGGCTCGGCTATCTCCGCTTGGAGCAGCGCAACCGCCGCGAGGCGCTGAAAGCCTTCGACCGCGCGTTCGAGCTGAACCCCAGCAACCCGCGCTTGCTGGAAATCATCAACAAACTCACCGGCGTGCAGCAGTAAGCTGTATATACCTGGTCCACATTAACTGACAGCATCTCGCAGCAGCCCTATTTAGCCTGCTTCAGCAGGCTCCTGTTTGCCCCCTGCTTCAGCAGGTGGGACCAAGGTGTTGTATTGATTTCAAGCGTGCTTCAGCACGGCTTCTCGACATGCTTCAGCCAGGACGCGCGGCCATGCCACTTCGCTGAAGCATTTCGAGAAGCCGCGCTGAAGCGCGCTCATGCCGCAGGCTCTCAGCAAACACCCCTGCTAAAGCAGGGTGCAAAGAAGAGCCGGCTAAAGACCGGCTAAAAAGCGTCACTCTAATTTCATGCGGAAAATATCACCAGCGCTGTATGTGCCATTGGTGGGGTCGTAAGTTTTCATGATGAGAATGGTATTGTCGCCCCCCGGGATGAAATCTTTGATGGGATCAATGTCATAGCGCATATCCCTTCCGGCGCTGAATAGCAGCCAGCAGGAGCCAGTGGTGTAGTATCCATAAGAAACGCCGCTTTTGCCGCCGGGGGCAAATGAATCGTGGGGGAATGAGGTGATATAGGGTGTGGGCGTTGTCAGCGAGGCAAAGAATTCGTCCTTGGCTGCATAAACGCGGAATGTGGGAATGGCGTAGGATTCATGTGAGGATTTGAGAAATTTATTAGCGCCCCGCGCGCCATTCGCCCACGCCGGATAGCAGCCGTGATCTACCTGATATGCTTCAAGAGCGCCCAGCAAAGTGCGCAAATCCGCCTTGGCGCGTGGCACTTTGCCTTGCGGTGTATTCTCGAAAGAGTTTAAGAACAATATAATACCTACAGGAATTGACAACAGGAAGAGAGCCGACAGAATCCTAAGAATCGTTTTAATGTAATCCGTGGATTTGCTCATGGATGGCCCAATTTCAAATATGCGTTCTGAATTGCTTCAATCATCCGTTCGAGGGAAAAGCGTTCCTCGACGGTTTGGCGGGCGGCGGCGCCGAGGCGGGCGCGCAGGAATGAGTCGGCGAAGAGTTCGCGCAGGCGAGTGGCGAGGGCTTCGGCGTCGCCGGACGGAATGAGGAAACCATCCACGCCGTTCGTGATGATCTCGGGGATGCCGCCGACGCGCGCGGCCACAACAGGAAGGCGCATCGCCATGGCTTCGATGATCGAAACGGGGAAGCTTTCGCTGCGCGACGGCAGGACGGCCACGTCCGCCAGCGCGAGCGGCTCGGAGACGTTTTCGCAATATCCCAGCAGCCGGACGTGATCCGCCAAACCCATCGTGTCAATCATCCCCTGCAGCGCGCCTTTCTCATAATCCTTGCCCACGCTCAGCGCGAGCAGGCGCGGATAGGAATCCTTCAATCGCCGGACCGCTTCCAGCAGGAGATCATAGCCCTTGATCTGAATCCTGAGATTGGCTACCTGGACGATGATAGGCGAGCGATCGGCGGATATCCGAAATTTCTGCAGCACGGCTTCGCGCGACGGCGCCTGCTCGCTCCTCGGCGTCTGCTCGGCCGTCGGCGTGTGCTCGGCAGGCAATCGTATTCCGTTATGGATCGTGATGATTTTTGCGGGCGGGACTTTTTCGCGCTGGATCGCCGTTTGGCGCGCCATCTCGCTGTTGGCGATATAAAGGTCCACCCATCGTCCCGTCCAGCGGGCGAGTCGAATCTGCCATCCGCGCCGCCACGAACCCACGTCGCGGATGCCGGAGACCACGTATTTGACTCCATAGCGATGCGCGAGCGGACGGCAGATCATTTCGGCGCGCAGGCCGAAACTGTGGATCAGCTCGATGCGCCGCTCGTGGATGAAACGGCGGAACTCGCGCGCCGCGCGCGGCAGATCGAGCGCGCCCTTCCAATCCAGCCCGAGACACGGGATGCCGTCGCGCCGCGCCGCTTCGAGCAGCGGACCGCGCCCCAGCAGGCACATCAGCGACGGCTGAAAGCGCGCGCGATCGCACCCGCGCAAAAATTCCAGCGCCATACGTTCCGTCCCGCCAAAGTCCGAAGTGGATGTGAAGAGGCAGATATTCATAGGGATCAGGGGTCAGGGGTCGGGGGTTAGGGGTCAGGTTCAGGGGGTCGGGGGTTAGGGCGTCAGGGGTCGGGGATTAGGGCAGTGTTTTCTTCTTATTATCATGCATATCGTCCATCGGGTCGTTGTTGTCCTTGAGGTCCTTGCTGTCCCTGTCCCCTGTCCCCTAGCCCCTAGCCCCTGACCCCCGACCCCCGACCCCTAAAATTCATACAGCTCATTCCCTCCCCACTGCCCCAATCTTTTCAATTGCCCGGAATCTATCAATCGCTGTATTCCCAAAAGGCTGTTGACGCGGTGGTTGGCTTCGTTGGGGACGCGCAGATAATGGCGGATTCCCAAATCCTTCAATCCCTGGAGCAAGCGGTCAGGCGGCTCGCCCCAAAGCTTTTGCGTTTCCCAATCGTCCAGATGAACCAGCGTGATCGAAGGATCATAGAGCAAATGGCGATTCTCATGCGTCAGGATGCGCGCGCCTTTGCAGCGCGCATTGACTTCCTTGATCATGTCGGCGTCGGGGCCATAGCGCAATCGGATTACTTCTCCCTGAGTCATGCCCGGACTGCGCAGCGCGCGCAACTCAACGTCGAATATCTTCATGCCCATCAGCGCCGACGAAAGCCCAGGGCAAATCGCCGCGGCGAAAACGCACGCCACCAAGAGCTGCTTCCAAGGCGCGCGCCGCACGGCCTCCAACACAAACACGCAGAACACCGGCCACGCCGCCAGCGCGGGCGAGATTTGATAAACATAAAAATCCGCCAACGCCAGATGATAAACAAATAATCCGCCCATCAGAATCAAACTCAGCAACGCAATGCGGTCCAAATCCGAAATCCTCAAGTTCAGGCGCCGCCCTTCCCTTTCGGGGAGTTCCGGGGGCCGAGGGCCGAGTTCCGGGTTCCGAGTTTCAAGTTCCGGGTTCCGAGTTCCGAGTTCCGAGTTCCGAGTTCCGGGTTCCGAGACTTCAGTTCCGAGTTCCGAGTTCCGAGTTCCGGGTTCCTTTCCTCCCTCCGCCTGTTGAGAGTGGACGAGGTGGACGGGGTGGACGCAGTGGACCTCTTGGCGTCTCCCCTCTCCCGCCTCCTGTCTTCTGTCTTCTGTCTCCTGCCTCCTCCTGGGGAGCGCATGTCTCAATCCCGCGGCCATCGCCAGCAAGACTCCCGGAATCACCCATGCGAATAAAAATGGCTGCCATTGCCAGGACTGGAAGTACGCATAAAAGAACCACGGAGCATACCGAATCTTGTGCCACAGCGTCAATTCCTCAAAAGGAATCCCAAGCACGTTATCGGCGATCCGGGCCAGTCCGACGCCGTTGACGCGCCATTCGTGAGTTGCCGATTCCATGACCGTTTCATTGATGTGAATGCCGCCGAAGAGGCGCGGAAAAAACGCATAGACCGGATTTCCCGTCAAGACTTCATTGCGCGCGTACCACGTCGAAGCCATCAAGACCCCAACGACAGCCAGGCTCCAGAAAAATTTCGTTCGCAGCAGATCGCGCAATCCGCAGCGGGCGATGATTTCAGACTGGGCCGGCGGGCCGTCCTGCCTGATCTCGCCTTGCTCCAAGGCGCGCACGCTATAGTAGAGACTTGCGACGCCGGACTGCTCGGCTTCTTGCCGCAAAACGGCAATGTCCTCCCGCGTCAAACGGCGGCGCGCATGAGCCAGGATGATCGCCACGCCCCAAACTCCCCAGAGCGATAGCAGGAGATAGTTGATGTGCGAGGCGCCGGCGCAGACGAGCGTCATCGCGACCAGGCAACCGGGCAAGGCGGTTTCGATATAGAGCGAAGCCAGATAAAGAAACGCGAGGGTGAATAGAATCGCAAAGGAATAATCCGAGGCGTAGATGAAGTAGATCATGCCAAGCGGAACCGCGCGGAAGAGGAGCGTGACCAGGATGGCGATCATGCGATGCCGCGTCAGGCGCAAGACCCAGTGATAGCAGAGCGCGCACGCGGCGAGGCCGGCCAGCGGCGAGGCGATCTGCCCGCACAGCGGACTCCAAACGCCCGCCAGCGCAGGTCCCGTCGCGGCGAACGTGGGAAAAAGGTGCGGATAATTCGCCCCCAGACCAATGCCCACCTGCGCGACGGCCTTGAACGGAAAGGCCTGCTGGAGGAAGGTCATGCGCGCGTATCCGAGATAAAGGATCAGCGAATCCCAATACGTCTCGGCGTATCCGGCGCCGTGATAAAACGTGAGGGCGGTGATGAGCGCAATGAGCGCAAACGCGGCCGCATAGACCAGCTTGCTCGCTACGCCCGGCAGCGGCAGAATCGTGTCGGCGTATTCCTCCCGCGCCGCCTGCCGCTCGTTCGCGCGCTTGCTGACGGGGTTTTCGACGGGCCGGCCATCTTCAATGTAAGGGCGATGCTGCCGGCGGCGCGCCGCAATCAGCAGGATCAGAATCAACGCCGCTGAAGCGATGACGATCGGTCCGCGCCTGAAGAGATGCGCCATCGCCAGCAGCTCGGTCACAAGTCCTGTGAGCGAAAGTCCGATCACGCCCGCGACGCACAGGTGCGCCACGCGCGGCAGATAAGTCTCCCAAAGCCTGAGCGTGAGGCGCCCGCACAAGAGACAAACCAGAATCCACCCAAACGCAGCCCAGATCACCGGGTCCCATGAGGCGGGAGACGCAAGCGCATCCAACCATCCAACGATCTTTGCGCCTGAAATATCGTAAGGCTCGATGGCGGCGGCGAAGACCGAATAAAGAGCGGGACGGTAGAACCCGCCCTGTCCCGGGGCCGGCGGCTGCGCCCAGCGCCACTGCAGATAAAAGAAATGCGCCACCACCGCGCAGCAAACAAGACAAACGGCGGCGCTAATTAATCCTTCAGAACGATTAGCGAGCCCTGCTGTTGTTTGATTATGGGTATCCGAAGAGTCTTCCATGTAGGCAATTTTCAGCCACCTTATTCAGGGGAACGTTCTATAGAGGCAAGGATGTCAGGCAATTTGGGGCAAATTCGATCTCTGATATCCTGGAAACGCTTGATATCATCATTCCACAAAAAAGAGCCCTTGTCGGCTGGCGCAACCCAGCTACCTTTGTCATCTTTAAATGGATATTCCGTGTTGGGCGGGACAGGTTGACCGGGTGGTGGATTCGTTGGCGCCAAACCGCAAAGATCCATCACACCTATCCTGAAGCTTTCATCCAGCAAAAAAGCCAAATCATCGTAGAACGTCCTTGTTTTCTTTTTGGAGAGATGCTCCAACACACTAAATAGCGCGGAGACACCATGGGTGAAACGTGGACATGGGTCCACGATGCCTCTTTCAACCAGACTGAGCACGATGGCTTTAAGCGCTTTTTCCACTGCCTGCTGATATTTCGCAATTACTTGGCAATAGGTCCATACCTCCTCACGCTGCAACAGCCTTTTCGCGGCGCAAAGATCGCAATCCACTTGCCGGAGATATGCCCATGCCTGGCTCATTAAATTCGCTCGAGGAAACTTGCGCCCCGCTTGCTTCTATGAAGCACCTTGAAATCGTTTGTTTGTTTGGATTTGCGCAATTGCCTGATAATTTTCCAATTCTCTCTTAGTGCGGTTTCCATCTCTTCCGGATTCGTAAGAATTAGATGCAGCCGCTGATCCGCGCGCATGGGAAATCCCGGCGTAGAAGCATACCCAATTTCAAGCATTTGTCTGTCATTTGAAACCACGTTTCCCCTAAAACGGTCTGCTACCTCAAACAAATAGATATCTTCCACTTTGGGTTTCGGTGAAAAATAAACCGCCAACAGCAAAGGCTCATGTTTTATTTTTCGGTGATCCTGCACCAATTTTTTTAGTGGCTCCTTATATTCGAGAAAAGGCATACATTTTCTCCTCTCACAATGATCCTCAAAGCAGAATAGAAACCATGGATTGCAGATGCAAGCCTTATTCATGCGCCTCGAATGAAACTGCTATGAGGATTCCTTGCCTTATTTCGCGAGTCCCAACCGCTGGCGGTTATACTTGCCTTCCAGAACTTTTTGGCGCCACTCGCAGTGGTCGAGATACCAGCGCACGGTGCGGCGGATGCCGTCTTCGAAAGTGTGCGACGGCGCCCAACCGAGCTCGCGGCGGATTTTGGAGGCGTCTATCGCGTAGCGGCGGTCGTGGCCGGGGCGGTCGGGGACGAATGTGATCAAATCCTCGTAGCGCTTGAGGCCGCGTTCGGCGAGCGCGGGATTCGCGGCGGCCGGCGCCATCGTTTCGAGCGCGGCGCAAATTTGCTCGACGGTCTCGATATTCGCGCGTTCGCTGCCGCCGCCGATGTTGTACTTTTCGCCCCGGACGCCGCGCCGCAGAACCACCAGGATCGCTTCGCAATGATCCTCGACGTAAAGCCAGTCGCGGACGTTGCCGCCGTCGCCGTAAACCGGAACCGCGCGCCCATCGAGCAGATTGAGGATCGTCAGCGGCATCAGTTTCTCGGGGAACTGGAACGGCCCGTAGTTGTTCGAGCAATTGGTAAGCAGCACGGGCAGATGATAGGTCTCGTGCCAGGCGCGCACGAGATGATCGGCGCCGGCCTTGGAGGCCGCGTAGGGAGAGTTGGGCGCGTAGGGCGTCGTTTCGCTGAAGCTGCCGGTTTCGCCCAAGGTTCCATAGACTTCATCCGTTGAAATGTGCAGGAAGCGGAAGCGTTCGCGTACGGCGACCCCAAGCCGCGCAAAGTATTTCCGCGCCGCTTCGAGCAGAACGAAGGTTCCAACCACATTCGTGGTGACGAACGGCGACGGATCGTCAATCGAGCGGTCCACGTGGCTTTCGGCGGCGAAGTTGACAGCGATCGAAGGCTGGTATTTCTCGAAGAGCGCTTCGACGGCGGCGCGATCCGCAATATCGCCCTCCACAAAAACAAACCGCGGATCGTCCGCCACTTCGTCAAGGCTGCACCGATTGCCCGCATAAGTGAGCTTGTCCAGAACGACGACGCGGTTCTCGGTTTTTTCAAGCGCGAGCCGGACGAAATTGGCGCCGATGAATCCGGCCCCTCCCGTGACAATCATTGTTTCCATGCGACTAGCCTCATATTAGAGATATGGCACTCTCACCTGGAGATTTGAAATCTGAAATCTGAAATCTGAAATCTGAAATTGGCCTTTGGCCTTTGAAATTTGAAATTGGCCTTTGGCCTTTGGACATTGGACATTGGAAATTGGATATTGATCATTGGATATTGGCAGTATAAGCGCCTTCTTTGGGCAATCGCTCGAGCGCATCTTTGAGCGACAGCGCCGCCTCATCCTTGGGGGACAAAATGGGATCGGATATCGGCCAATGGATGGCGATATCCGGATCGTCCCATCGTATCGCCATTTCATCCTTGGGGTCGTAAAAATCCGCGCACTTATATTCGATCTGCGCCTCGGGACTCATGACGCAGAAGCCGTGCGCAAATCCCGCCGGGATATAGGTCTGGTGGAAATTGGCGGCTGACAAATAAAGCCCGACCCATTGTCCGAACGTGTGTGACCCGCGCCGCAAGTCCACGGCCACGTCGTAAATCTCGCCTTCGATCACGCGCACCAGCTTGGCCTGGGGATGCTCGCGCTGCAAATGCAGTCCGCGCAGCGTCCGCCCGACGGAGCGCGAATGATTATCCTGCACGAAGTTTTCCGGGATGCCGGCGACGCGGTACTTGTTGGCGTTGAAGAATTCCAGAAAAAATCCCCGCTGATCGTAATACACGTCCGGTTCAATGAGTAACAGGTTGGCGATCTTGGTCTTGATAACGCGCATGAGCCTTCCCTTTCACGGCGCAGTTTGAAAAGCCGGGGATCATTCTGAACGACCGGACTATACGCCGCCGCGAGCCGGGATTTCAAGCCTTAGTGCCAATATCCATAAATTCAATGACATGAATTCCTGCCAAGTATTCAGATACAGAAGAGAAATTATTGCGGTTAGGAGCGGCGCCAGCATTTGGAGTGCGGTTGCTTGCTGCCGCTTTTGCTTCGATATTCCGCAAGATTGGCCATGCAAAAGCAAGATTGGCCATGCAAAAGCGGCAGCAAGCAACCGCACTCCAAATGCTGGCGCTGGCTTCCATTGCATTACTTCACCAGCAATCAGATATAAGCGCGGGAGCTATTCCTCAGTGCGCTTGGGAAGGCGGCCACGACCGCGATTCGCGGCAGGTGGCTGATCCTGCCTGGGCGCCGTGCGATCGCGCTTGGACGCAGGCGGTCGGTCTTGCCTGGATGATTTATAGACGCGCTTGGCCGCAGACGGCTGATCTTGCTTGAGCGCCTTGCCGCCATGTTTGGCAGCCGACGACTGGTCTTTCTTTAATGCCTTGCGGAACTCGGCCTCGAGCGCGCGCAATTCATGCGGCGTCAGGTCGCGCACCTCGCCCGGCTTCATGCCGCTTGCGTTCAGCGGGCCGATGCGCAGGCGCCGCAGACGGATCACATGCAGCCCGACGGCTTCGCACATGCGGCGGATTTGGTGCTGGCGGCCTTCGCGCAGGATGATGTTGAAACGCGAACGGTCCGGTTCGATGTCAATCGCCGAAATCTGCGTCGGCTGCGTGGGGCCGTCTTCGAGTTTTATCCCGCCGGCCATGCGATCGGCTTGTTCCGCAGTCAGCCGTCCGCGCACCGTGACGCGATACTCCTTTTCAATGTGGTAGCGTGGATGCGTCAGGTGGTGCGTGAGCGTCCCGTCATTCGTCAGCAGCAGCAATCCTTCGCTGTCACGGTCAAGCCGCCCGACCGGATAAAGGCGCTCCGGATATTTCGAGAGCCAGGGCTGGAGCGTTTTGTCGGTTTTGGGGTCCTCAACGGTGGTGACGATGCCGCGCGGCTTATAGAAGATGATCACGCGCGTGCGTTCCTGCGGGCGGACGGGTTTGCCATCCACCGCAACGCGATCGCGTTCCATATCCACCTTGGCGCCGGCCTCGGCGACAGGCTTGCCATTGATGCGCACGCGCCCCTTCGCGATCATCTCATCAGCCCCGCGCCGCGACGCCACGCCGCAGCGGGCGAGATATTTGTTAATTCGTTCGGTCGCCATCGGACAATTCCCTTCGACCCGCATTGAATCCGAAAACACCGCGTCCCGACAAGGGCGGATTTTGGTGAGACTGCCGCAGCAGTACGCCCCGCGCTGTAGCTTGGCAATCCCAAAGCCAGCATTCGCCGGGAGCGAAAAAATATGATCCACCAAGATTGGCGGCAAATGGTAGGCTGGCCCGCTCCGTCGGGCGGCGCCGCGCGCTAATGCCGTCTGGCTGGCAAATGAGCGCGCGGCGCCGCCCGACGGAGCGGGCCAGCCTACCATTTGCCGCCAATTCACGGAAGGGCGCAAGAACCTGCTTGAGGCTTGCTGCATAGAAATCGCGCGGTTTGTACCCCTTCCGCAAAATCCTGTCACTTTTTCGAGGCTTGACAGGACCGGCGCCGGAGGGTAGATGCTGTGTCAGGGGATGACACTGAAACGATTCATTTGCATTGAAAATAAGCTACAGCATATCCGCAGAGCAAACGCGCTGATGGACTTGAGAACGCCGGATATTGTCACTCCGCTTAATATGCTTGGAGGTGAATGAAATGGAACAGGACGCCCTCATCGAAGACGTGCGCGATGCGCGCCGTCAAATATCCGCTGAATGCAGCGGCGATATATGGAAGCTATTCAGCCACTATACAGCGATACAAAACAAAATGCGCGAAATCGGCAACTATTCCTTCCTTTCGAATTCTAATATGGCCTCTGACGCCAATCAAGCCGCAGCGGCTGTATCCTCGCCGCATTGAACTCCTGGCAATTCAATTCGAGCACACGCAATGCGCATTCTATTAATCTCAATGTATGATGATTGGCGCCTGGGGTTGCGCAGCCTTGCTTCCGTCCTCAAGCGGCAGGGCCATGAGGTATCGCAGGTTTGTCTTTACGGATATAAGGACCTGATGATTGAAGCCGGGCTGGTCAGCCGCAAAGGCCTGGGCGGGGCAATTGCCAGCCTGACGGAAGCCGACCTGCAAGCGCTCGCGGATTTGACACGGCGGCTCAATCCCGGTTTGATCGGTCTGAGTGTGACGGGGATTGTGGCGGGCGTTGCGCGCCGCGTCACCCAAACGCTTAAGGCCGCCTCGAAGGCGCCGGTGATCTGGGGCGGCATTGATCCGACGGCCAATCCCGATCTTGACATCCAGATCGCCGACATGGTTTGCATCGGAGAAGGCGAAGGCGCAATGGCCGATCTGGCCGAACGCCTCGCCGCCGGACGCGACTATGGCGACGTGGCGAATTTGTGGATCCGGCGCCCGGCGCAGGGCGGCGCGGGGGAAGAGATCATCCGCAACAATGTGCGACCGCTGATCCAAGACCTGGATCGTCTCCCTTTTTCCGACTATAGCCTCGACGGCGTCTATTGTATCAGCAACGGGGAAACGCAGGTTGGGGCGCTTCCCGCCGGCAGCGATATTAAGCAGGTTTATCCGGTCATCAGCGGGCGCGGATGCCCTTATTCGTGTTCCTATTGCGGCAATTCGTTGCTGCGCGGCCTTTACGGCGCCGAGGGATACGTCCGCTTCCGTTCGCCCGGAAATGTGGTGGAGGAAATCGCCGCGCAACGCCGGAGCAATCCGGACCTGCGGTTCGTCATGTTCGCCGACGAGGTGTTCGCGGTCCGCATGGAATGGCTCAAGGAATTCGCGCCGCTTTATCGCGCGCGCATTGGATTGCCGTTTTCAGCCGAAGTGTTCCCCACGCTCGCGAACGCCGAACGCATTCAACTGCTTAAAGACACGGGGATGAGCGTGGTGTCCATGGGCATTCAGAGCGGCAGCCCGCGCGTCTTGCGCGAGCTCTACAACCGCAACGTAACCCGCGAACAAATCCTCGAAGGCGCCCGCGTCATTCGCGAGGCTAGCGTCGAACTGGTCGTGGACATCATCGGCGACAACCCGCTCGAAAGCGACGAGGACTGCGCGCAAACGCTGGAATTGCTTTTGCAGCTGCCGCCGGGATTCATTCTGCACTACATCTATCCGCTGGCGGTGTTCCGAAATTTCCCCATCGAAGCCTGCGCGCGCGAATCCGGACTATTTCATCCGTGGAACGACGAGCGCCATTACTCCTACGCCATCCCGCGGCCGGAATTGACGTTCTGGCGGTCGCTCTTTTTGCTGGCGCAATTCCCAAATCCGGATCGCGAGCACATCCGGCAATGGTCGCGCGACGCTTGGTTGCGCGCGCATCCCGATGTCCTCGATGAAATGGCGTGGGCGCTGCTGGAAGCCACTTATCTTCCCTTCGCGGCCATGCGCTACGCCGACGAGATGCGAAAGGCGCAATCGGAATTGGCATCGCTGCGCGGAAGCCGTCTGGTGCGTTTGGCGCTGCGGATACGCGACATCCTGCACGGCGGCGGCAAATCGTAAGCTGGCATTCCCCAAGTCGCCGCATCCGTCTTTGCTTCGCCCGCGAGCAAATCCTGTTTCATTCGCCAAGCCATCACGCAAGAACAATTTTCTCCCGCCCCTTGGTCACGGCCTTGGTGGCGTTGCGCGTGTCTATGACGCAACACGCCACCTTCACAATGCGGGGATAATCGAAGGCGTCGTGATCGGTCAGGATCATGACGGCGTCCGCCGCGCGCAGGGCCGCGTCGGTGAGTTTCGGGAGGGGACTGGCTTTCAGTTCGCCGTGGCGCTCGGAGCGGAAATGCGGGACGTGCGGATCGTGGTAAGTGACTTTCAAGCCGCGTTCGTCCAGCAGCTCGATGACCTTCAGCGCGGGCGATTCGCGGATGTCGTCCACGTTTTTCTTGTAGGCGACGCCGAGGACTAAAATGCGCGCGCCTTTCACTTTGACGCCGCGGTCGTTCAAGACGCGCACGGCGCGCTCGACGACCGAGTAGGGCATGGAGGTGTTGATCTCGCCGGCCAGCTCGATAAAGCGCGTGGTGAAGTCATACGCCCGCGCCTTCCATGACAGATAGTAGGGATCAATCGGAATGCAGTGTCCGCCCAATCCCGGGCCGGGATAAAACGCCTGGAAGCCGAACGGCTTGGTCTTGGCGGCCTCGATGACTTCCCAGATATTGATGCCCATGCGCTGGCACAGCAGCTTCAGCTCGTTGACCATCGCGATATTGACGCAGCGATAAATATTTTCGAGCAGCTTGGACATCTCCGCCGCCTCGCACGAGGAGACGGGCACGATTTGCGTGAAGACCGCTCCATAAAGCGCCTCGAGCGCGGCGCGCGAGGCCGCGTCATTGGCGCCGACGACTTTCGGGATATTGCGCGCCGAAAACTTCGGATTGCCGGGGTCTTCGCGTTCGGGCGAAAATGCCGCGAAAAAATCCCGCCCCGCTTTCAGACCGGAGCGCTCAAGGATGGGAACCATCACCTCCTGCGTCGTGCCGGGGAAGGTTGTGCTTTCGAGGATGATGAGCTGCCCGGGGCGCAGATTCGGCGCGATGGACTTGCACGTTTCGCTCACGGCGGTCAGGTCCGGCTCGCGCATCTTGTCGAGCGGCGTGGGGACGCAAATGCTGACGGCGTCCACCTCGCCAATGCGCGAAAAATCCGTCGTCGCCTCGAACATGCCGCTGCGGACCATCCGGGCGATGCCTTTGGCCGGGATGTGTTCGATATAGCTGCGGCCCTTCATCAAAGCGTTGACTTTGACTGGATCAATATCGAACCCGAGGACCTTGTATCCCTTGTCAACGAACAGCTGCGTCAGCGGCAGGCCGACGTATCCAAGGCCGACGATTCCCGCAACAGCCTTTTTACTTCTGACCTTCTCAAGAAACATTTTCAAATGCTCGTGAGATTCCGAAACACGCTTGATCGTCATTGATCGCTCCTAAAGGTTAGGATTTTTTCAAACTCTGTTAGAAAAAATGTCCGATTGCGGCGCCAGAGAATTAGATGGCTTGTTCATGGCGTCCGTGCCTGTTGCTGAAAATCCGTGATGATCCGCCCGATCCGCCCAATCCGTGTTCTATAGCAAAAAATCAGACTGCGATAGAACACGGATGGGGCGGATCGGGCGGATTAACACAGATTTTTTCGTAGTTTGCGCGAACGACAACATATTGTTGTTAGATTTTTGATAAAAACTTAATTTTTCTCCACGGTTCAACTTTCTGAAGAATTGATGCTGCCCAATATTTATTTATACAGTGAAAGCGTCACTGGGCGACAGCCGCAGGCAAACTACTTCGCGCTACCAGGAACACCCGGTTTGACGGAACCCGTTGTCGCTGTATCCACCACAGCCGGCTTCGGAACAGCGGGGTTCAGCGTAGCGGGATTCGACGTGACCGGATTCGGCGCAGGAGGATTCGGCGCAATCGGTATTGCTTTGGGACTCGGCGCGACAGGAATCGGCGTTGCAGGATTTGGCGCAACAGGAATCGGCGTTGCAGGATTTGGCGCGACAGGAATCGGCGTAACGGGCGCCGTTCCTGCGCCCCCATACATCGGTCCGCGACTGTCCGGACTCGCAGGCGCCGTTCCAACGCCTTTGGCCTCCGGCGCCTTCAATGGAGCAGAGGGCGTCGTCAACGGGCTTTTCACAGCAGGTTCACGCATAATTTCGGTTTCGATCTTGCCTGATTTCGGAACTGGCAGTATGGGAGGAGCCGGCTGCATGGGAGGAGCCGGTTGCATGAGAGGAAGCGGCTCCCCAATCGCAGGAGTATCGGCGGGCACTGGCTCGGGTCCTTTTTTCTCGGGGCTTCCAGGCTTGTTGAGTAGCTCCTCGGACTCGGACGTTGCCTGATCGTTTTCGCGAATCAGGGGCCACTGGTGTTTCATGGCGGCGCGCTCGACCGTCTTCAGATCGTCCTTGGCGGTATCCAGTCCGAAGATGCCGAAAACGAAATCGAACATCTCGCCCGGGTATATCCCGAAGTCAAGACCGGGCAGAACGCCCGTATAAAGCTCCACACCGCAGCTCATCGGCTGCTTGCGCCCATCGTCCCAATGAATCCGCTCGCGCCGCATGATGGGGGATTTGACGTAGAGAGCCCAGTCGTCATTGGGATCGGTGAAGCGGTTGCCCGTGGCCCGCTCCCGCCATATTTCGGTCCAGCTGAAAAAACTGATCCCGTAGGCGGTCCGGTTTTCGTCCCACAAGCCCATCGCGCGCCGGTCCATTCCAACTCCCTCTCCTTCATGATGCAGCAGGCTGACTTGCGCCGCCGCCGTGACGCGAACGGAGACTCCCAGACTCTTCTCAAAACCGGGTTCGGAAAATTTGAAGCGGAAAATGTCGGAGAAATCCAGAGCGCGGTCGCGCAGATAATCCAGGAAACCATCCGCCCGCGATTGCGGCGCCAATGCCAGCAGTCCCACGGCCAGGATCAATCGAACGCCAATGGTCTTTATCAGCCTCATGGTTTGGGGTCTCTCGATGGGATTAGGGCCAACCCTGGATGAAACAAGTTGCCCGCGCGCGCCTGCGCGCAAAACAACGCTGACGCAAGAATTATGCCTTCCCTTTTGCCTCATGGCAATGCCAATCTGCCGCCCGAATCCGCCTTCCCGCTGCCAGCCGCGCAGGAATGTCGCAGGGGGATCGGCACAGATCCACGGTCGAGAATAGTGATTTCTCGATGCGTTTTCAGCGCTCTGCTTGAAGAATTCCAATTCATCGCGCAGAGACGCGGAGACGCAAAGAAACAAGACTCCGCGTCTCTGCGTCTCTGCGTCTCTGCGCGAGATATTCACGGAGAGACATCCCCGCATATAAAGTCCTCAGACAGCCTTCTGGCCGCGCTGCAGGCTTTCAGCGCTCATCCCCTTGCGGGCAAAAAAGCAAAGCGCTCCGCGAACGGCGATGCTTCGAGGAGCGCTGATTGCTTTCATTTTCGAATACCGCTGGGGAGCGCGCGGCGTGGCGGCGCCTCAGGCGGCGATCTTCGCTTTGATTTTTTCAATGGCGGTGGTGGGATCGGGCGCATAGATCGTGGCGCCGATCTCGTCGGCGAATTCCTGCGTCGTCGGGGCGCCGCCGATGACCGTCATATTGGGAAGCCCCGCCTCTTTCAGGGCCGAAATGGTTTTGCCCATCGAAGGCATGGTCGTCGTCAGCAGGGCCGACATCCCGACCATGGCGCCGGGATTTTCCCTGGCGGCCTGAATGAACTTGGCGGGCGAAACATCCACGCCCAGGTCCACCACTTTCATCCCCGCCCCTTCCATCATCATCGCCACCAGATTCTTGCCGATGTCATGCAGGTCGCCTTCGACCGTTCCGATGATGATCGTGCCGCGTCCGGCCGTGTCGCCTTCGCTCAGGCGCGGGCGCAGGATGTCCATCGCCGCGTGCATGGCCTTGGCCGACATCAACACATCGGGCAGAAAAATCTCGCAATCACGAAAGCGCTTGCCGACCACTTCCATGCCGGCGATCAATCCTTTGGCAAGAATCTCGCCCGGCGCGGCGCCTTCATCGAGCGCTTCCTGAACCCGCTCCTTGACTCCCGGTTTTCCGGCCAGTTTCGGCGGATACTTGGAGTCCTTTTCAATCTTGCCCGCAACCAGGGCGTCCGCGATCGCTTGAAAATCTGCCATTCGATTCGTCTCCTGTTTGGTCAGGCTCGCGTTCTCGCGAAAAAAGGCGTCTCTCGGGATGAGCGCGGCTGAAAGTAAGGCGCGCGCAAGCAATTGGGGTTGACACGCGCGCGTCTGATTGCTATATTAAATCGAATTGAATCGTCAAGCCCGATTATCGAACTGAGCTTGGTAAATCGTGATTGCATCTTAGTAAGCGTGTTTTTTTGCCGCGAGGCCAAAAAAAAAGATTGACTCCCGCCGCGTCTTAGGGTATAAATTACACCAGTAAACGCTGACTCAGAGATAAAGATCCTTCCCTCTAAACGGACGCCAGTCCGGGGTTGAGACTTCGCATCGGCGAGACTAGTGCCAAGGAGAGGTGACAACACGACGCGAAACCCATTTGTTAAAGGCTGTGCGGTTTTCCAACTCTTTTTTGGGCAACTAGTCACATCCAACCCGTAAGTCCAACATTTACATGCGGCACATTCCTGAAAGGGGGAAGCATCTCATGAGAAAGGCGCTACCTTTAGCCTTGGCGTTTGTCCTTGCCCTGGCAATCGCGGTAAGATCGTACGGAGCCTCGGACATCCCGAAGTTTGACTATATCCCTGACGTCATCTTAGGCGACGCTAATTTCGGCCAAACAACGGCGAATTATTACATCTATACCCAGATGAATATGAGCCGGTATATTCTCGATGAATCCGGGACCAGCGCCACCATCAAAGCGGGTATCTACCTTGTGGATCCGACTCAGAGAGGAAATCTCAGTTTCGGCGGCAAATCCCAGATGACGGCCAGTCAAGTTCTCGCCTGGGAACGAACGGCCGCCATCCCCGATGCGAAGAACCTCGGTGGAGGAACCACCGTTACGGTCCGTGGCACTTCGGACTTGGACAACATGAATCAGGGCATGATCGTGCAATATCAAGGACTTTTCGGCCCGCATTATAGATTCGGACCAAGCGGCGCCGACTCCGCGCTGGTCCAGGCCGTAGCGGCGGATACCATCAGCAATACGACGGACACCACAACCTTTTGGGTCCGCCTGAAAACCGGCCAGGCTTCCTCGCTGACTTCCGGCCCCGTTCTTCCCACTATCAACGTGACGGATTTGGCCTCCTATGGATTTACCTTCTGGACGATGAACGGCATGGTCGGCGGTGTCAATTTCGGGGCGATTCAATCCGGCTTTGACGGCTCTGACGGCGTGATCCACAGTTGCGTCAGCGTCCCCAGCGACAGGCTTGGATTTGGCGTGTGGGAAAAGACCGAGCTCAATTTTGGCGATGCATCCAAGACCTATGGCAACAACCTCCTGTGCGCCAGCTGGACGTTGTTCTCCGACGTTTCTGCCGCCAAGGTGCCGGGCGTGCGTTCGCGTATCCGCCCCGTGATTCCCAATCCCACCGGCCCTGCGACGGAATATATCAAGCGCACCGCTACCTCGGAACTTCGTTTTGACCAGGTTGTTCAAGATTATCCCAACACGACGCGCATGGCGAACAATCATGCGATTAATCTCAACCACTATTTCTTGCATCCCAACGTTCCCGGCGTCGTGAATTCCTCGGCCACGGTGCAGGTCTCGCTCGATATCATTGATTATCCCGACCTCGGCTCCGGCCCCGGCCTCCGCGCAGCCGCAGGCTCAATTTACATTGACCGCCTGATCCTCAGCGTGCGGCCCAAGCCGATCGAAGGCGTTGACACTTACCCGCCGATCTACCAGGCAACGGGGGGCGCTCAGCTGGGCCCAATTGCCAACTGGAATGTATCCAACAATGCGTTGGATGTTCCTCCGGCAACCACCAGGCTGGGCTCTCACGTGGTGAGCATCGTGGCCGCCGGCTTGCAGTTCAAGAGCAATTCTGCGCCAGCGTGGACGGAGCAGAGACTCTTCACAATCGCCGATTATGCGAATCTCAATACCGACATTCGCAACTACCAAGGCGATCTCCTGCGTGTGAGAGCCACTATCAAGAACGACAGCGTCACGTCGCCGATCACCCTTGGCAAAGCCGATTTGCGGCTGCGATTCACCTCGAGCTACTATGAGCCGTCCATCCTCCTCAACATCCCGCAATATTGGGATCATGGGACACCTTCCGACCTGAGCACGTACGTTTCGCCGTCCCTAACGGGAACAGATTATGAACTGTATTTAGAGACGCCGGCTCCGGCTAATCCTGCCGGGGATCCAGCGGCTAACCTGATGCGGTTTGATTGGGACGCGATTAACTCCTATCATCCGACTGCGGGCGTGGGCTATCAATACAAGCAAGCCATGTTCTCTACTTTGACCTCGCTCCGTGTTGACACGGTTGTCAAGTTCTAAGGACATGGGGGCGCGAGAACTCTGAAAATCAACGGCGGACGGCCTCCTGAGGGCTGTCCGCCGTTGACTTTTAATGAGACCGCGGCGAAGGCGCCGCACAACGAATCCGCTTTTGTCCGCTCACGAGCTTGACACCGCCGCGCGCCCTCGCCACAATCACGCCCTGAAACGATCTGAAACCGGCGTTCAAAAGCGGCAGCAGCGTGGGGGAGCCTTGGCCAATATGACGATTTCTCACGGCGCGCAACACGGACCACAACTTACACAAACACTCCGGCGGCTCAAATCACTCGGCTTCAGCGACATGCAGATCGCGTATCAGCTGTCGCTGCGGCGGCCGAAAGGCGCACCGGCCCCTAAAGAAGAAGACATCCGCCATCTGCGCGAGCGGCTGGGCGTCACGCCGGTTTACAAAGCCGTGGACACCTGCGCCGGCGAATTCGAAGCCTATACGCCTTATTTCTATTCCACCTACGAAGAAACCAACGAATCCCTCCCCTCGAATCGAAAAAAAATCATCATCCTCGGCGGCGGCCCCAACCGCATCGGACAAGGGATCGAATTCGATTATTGCTGTGTCCACGCCGTTTTCGCTTTGCGCGAAGACGGCTATGAAACCATCATGATCAACTCGAATCCCGAGACCGTCTCGACCGATTATGATACCGCCGATCGCCTGTACTTCGAACCGCTGACCGCCGAAGACGTCCTGCACGTCATCCACAACGAAAAGCCCGACGGCGTCATCGTCCAATTCGGCGGACAGACGCCCCTGAAGCTGACGCGCCAGCTGGAGGCCGAAGGCGTTCCCATCATCGGCACCTCGCCCGACAGCATTGACCTGGCCGAAGACCGCAAGCGTTTCGCGGAGTTTTTGAAGGAGTTGGGGATTCCGGCGCCGCCCCACGGCTCGGGCAACACGCTCGAAGAAGTCCGCGCGATCGCCGCGCAACTCGGTTATCCGGTCATCGTCCGCCCCTCCTACGTCCTGGGAGGGCGCGCAATGCAGATCGTTTACAGCGATGAAAGTCTGCACGCCTTCATGGAAGAAGCGCGCGAAGTCTCGCCCGACCATCCCGTGTTCATTGATAAATTCCTCGACAATGCCACGGAAGTGGACGTGGACGCCGTCGCCGACGGGCAGCGTTGCGTCATCGCCGCGATCATGGAACACATCGAGCAGGCCGGCATTCACTCGGGCGACAGCGCCTGCATGATCCCGCCGCGCAACCTTTCGGAAAAGGTCCTGAAGCAGATCCGCGAATACACCTGGGCCTTGGGCAAAGCGCTCCAGGTGCGCGGATTGATGAATATCCAGTACGCCGTGAAGAACGAGGAAGTCCAGATTCTGGAAGTCAATCCGCGCGCCAGCCGCACGGTGCCGTTCGTCAGCAAGACGATCGGCGTGCCGCTGGCCAAGATCGCCGCCCGCATCATGGTCGGCAAAACCCTGGAGGAGCAGGGATTCACCGAAGAACGCACGCCGAATTATTACTCCGTCAAAGAAGCGGTGCTCCCCTTCGCCAAGTTCTATGGCTGCGACGTCGAACTCGGGCCCGAGATGCGCTCGACGGGCGAAGTCATGGGAGTGGACAGCGATTATGCGATGGCGTTTGCCAAGTCTCAGATCGCCGCCGGCGGCAAGTTGCCCATCAAAGGCGGCGTTTTCATCAGCATCAACCGCAACGATAAAGAGTTATTCCTGCCGATCGTCAAACAAATGCATGAAATGGGCGGCTTCCGCTTTATTGCCACCAGCGGAACGCGCGACTTCTTCCTCAAGCACGGGATCGAGTCAACCCTGTGCCGCAAGGTCAAGGAAGGCCGTCCCTCCGCCATTGATTTCATCATCAACAATGAAGTGGACATCGTCATCAGCACCTTTACGGGCGCGGATTCCAAGATCGGCGAAAAACCCATCCGCACCTACGCGATCGCCCGCGGCATACCGCTCTTCACCACCGCAGCAGCAGCGGGAGCGGTCGTCGAGGCCATCGCCGCCCTGCGCAAGGGCGAACTCACGGTCCACGCCTTGCAGGATTTGCATGCTTCGCTGAAATAATAATCGAATTCGCCCGCCTCCATCTGCTTGACTTCGTTCCTCTTGCGCCTTCTTCCATTCCTGATAATTTGTCATCCCCAGCCCAACCGCTCATTCCTTCAACCTAAAAAGAGATGTTCAGGAAGTGGCATGGGCATCCTGCCCATGTTCGCACGGGTTAAAACATTCGCGTTATGGTTCACCCAAAAGGTGAGTTGGTCTGCAAGATAAAAAGCCGCGTTAACACGGGCAGGATGCCCGTGCCACTTCTTGAACCGCTTTTTCTAGGTTCAGGCGTTCAATGGCCGTTGCGATATTTTTGAGTTCATTAATTTTGGCGCTTTGCTGCTTTTCGTTTGACTTCTCCTTATTTCGACCGCCAAATTGGCTTGACGTTATTCTATTTGAGAAAGAAGCTGGCTGTCTCATCGCTTGATTCCATTCACCTTTTAAGGAGGAGCGTTGAATGCCGGAAATACATTCCCACTTCAACTGGCTGCTGGACGGCAGCATTGTAGGTTTGTATCTGCTCGCGACAATGGTTGCGGGAATCATGGTCCGAAAATACGTTGGCAAGGTCGAACACTTCCTCGTTGCCGGACGCGAGATGGACGTCTTCCTGGGCATCGCGTCGCTCGCCGCGACGGAGTTTGGCATCGTCACCTGTATGTACACCGCGCAGGCGGGCTATACTCGCGGCTTCGCGGGCGCCACGCCGGGCATCTGCAACGCCTTGGCGATGTTTCTGGTGGGCTACACCGGTTTCTGCGTCAAGCCGTTGCGCGATTCGGGCGTCATCACGATTCCCGAGATGTTTGAAAAGCGCTATGGCAAATTCGTGCGATGGCTGGCGGGCGTCGTCATAGTTTTGGGCGGCCTCCTCAACATGGGCGTTTTCCTGCGCGTGGGAGGAGAGTTCCTCGTCGCTTGCTGCGGATTCGACCTCAGGTACCTTGAAATCACAATGACCGTCCTGCTGCTGGGCGTGGCCATCTACACAATCCTCGGCGGCATGTTGTCCGTGCTCGTCACCGACTTCCTGCAATTCGTCGTCATGAGCATAGGTTTGATCGCCGTCACATTCCTGATCCTCGCCAAGGTCAAGTGGTCGGTTCTCGTGGACACCGTCGAAACTAATTTTGGCGCCGGCGGATTCAATCCCTTCGTCAACAAGGACCTGGGATGGCAATTCGTTCTGTCGAACCTGCTGACAAATACGGCTGCGGTGTTGACGTGGCAAACCTGCATCGCCCGTTTGCTCGCAGCCAAAGACACCAAGACCGGCCGCAAAGTCTATACCGGAACGGCGTTCTTCTTCGTTTGCCGCTGGGTGATCCCAGGCATCTGGGGCATCGCCGCGCTGGCGATGATCAGTCCGGAGATTGTCAAGGAATTGGGAGTGAAAATCGGAGAGGAAGGCTCGCTCCTGGCGATGCCCTATTATCTCAGCACGGCCGTGCCCATGGGCATGATGGGCATTCTCGTGGCCGCGATGCTGGCGGCGGACATGTCCACCGACTCATCCTATATGCTGTCGTGGGGCAGCGTAATCTACAATGACATCATGGCGCCCTTCCGCGAAAAAAACAGGAATCTCATCCTGTTTGTCAAAGTGGTGACAACGATTCTGGGCTGGATCATCATCTATCTGACCTTGCTGGATCCGGAGGCCAAGATGGGAGGCGGCCCGCGATTCTTATTGGGCTCGATGGGCGTGCTTATGTTTCTCTGGGGCTTGAAATACAAGCCCAATGATAATAAGGCGCAATGGACCGAGGCGCAGGGCCTTTTGTTCAATCGCTGCATCGTGGGCGCCATTGGCGTCTTCCTGCTGATCTGGGGATTGTGGTACAAACTCGAAGGCAACTTGTGGGAATATCTGCAGACAACCGGCGCCATCTATCTGGCCAGCATGTCCATCCTGCTGATCGCGTGCTGCTACTGGAAACGCGCGAATGATTGGGGCGCCATCTCTGGAATCGTCATTGGCGCGGCGCTCCCGGTCGCTTCGCTGTTCGTAAATCTTCATTACAAGGTTCCGAAACTGGATGAACTCGGCAAGCAGGTCATCGCGGCGGGCCAGCCGGTGATGGAAGGATGGGCCAAGCATGTTATCGGCGACAATTGGGTTAACATCGGCACTTATGCGATCGTGGCCGTGGCGATGATCATCGGTTCGCTGATCAAGCCGCGGGCTCAAGCCAAGGCAAGCTAAGGCAGAAGAATACCGATCGCCAGGCAATGAAACAGCAGATATAAAGACCGCCCACTCTCAAAAGAAAGGAATCATAACATGATTTTATCGCATCTCTTCTGGCTTTTGGTTGTTATCGCTGTCATGGGGTGGTATTGCACCATCACAGTTTATGTCTCTTTCAAGGGCGCTCTCGATATCAAACACATGCTGCAGCGTCTAACGGATCTGAAAAATAACGCCCCCAAATAATTCGTTCGTAGTCCCACCTTTAGGTGGTGTTTGTAGTTCCACCTTTAGGTGGTGTTCGGAGTTCAACCTTCAGGTTGTGTCTGGCGATCAATTTCCACAGTTCATTTCATGAAATCTCCCGCCGGCATTGCTTTAGGTTCCTTCCTGCTGTTGACGGCTCTATTATTCTCCCCCGCCCTGATCCGCCGCAATCAAGTCCTCGGCGATTCGCGCCATAACGACGCCGTCCGGGCCTTCATTCCTTTCCATGCCTATTGCCAACGCGTATTGCGCGGCGGAGAATGGCCGCTCTGGTGTCCAAACATCGTGAGCGGAATGCCGGCGGCAATGTTTGGGCAAAGCGGCTTGTTCTATCCTCTCAATTGGCCGACATTGTTTATCGCTTCATCGGACGCAATGGACGTCCAGCGCGCGCTGCATTTCCTGATCGCGCTGGTGGCAACGTGGTGGATATGCCGCCGGCTGGGCCTTGCAGCAGCAGGCGCGGCGGTGGCGGCGCTTGCCTGGGCGCTCTCGGGAGCGATGATGGGAAGACTCAATGAAGGCCACATCAGCATCTATCAGGCGCTCTCCTGGTTCCCGATGGCCTGGGGCGGGCTTGTCCTGGTGGTCTCCTCTCCGCGTCCAACGCGCGCCCATTGGCTGGCGGCCGTTGGCGGATTTGCCGCGATGGGATTGGCCGGCGCGCCGCAGTTATGGCTGCTCGCGTTATTGATAAGCGCAATGGCGGCGCTGCTCGCAATATTTTTCCCGGCGAGCAATAGCGCCGCAAGCGAGGAGGCGTGCCCTGGGAGCGCCACTGGGAGCGCCACTGGGAGCGCCGGCATCTCTGCCGGCGATAGCACATTTCCCACCAACAAAAATTCATCCGATACAAACGATAACACCAGCGATCCCAAAACAGCCCCCTCCTCTCCCAGTGCCACCGCCTCCGTCCGCAGTGAATTCCCCCGAGTCTCATCCTCGCTTCGCTCGCGCGCCAAAATCATACTCATAAAAACCTTCATCGTATTCTCACTGGCGATGGGCTTGGCGGCGGCCGAATGGCTGCCCGTCGCGGCGGCAAGCCGGGAGACGGCGCGCGCGCAACTGGAACCGGAGTTCGAGGATTGGGAGATGGATTTTCCACTGAAACAACTGGCCTCCATTCCACTCCCCTATTTCTTTGATGCGCAATCCAACGAGCATCGCGCATCCGTCGGAATCGTCGCGCTGGCGCTGGCGGCCTGTGCGTTCCTTTTTCCGCGCGATCCTTCGCGCAAACGGCTGGCGCGAATAGCGGCGGCGCTGGGCTTTGTCGCGCTGTGGATGGCGCTGGGAACAAAAGGCGGCCTCTATCCGGCGGTCAAATTCCTCTTTCCACCGCTCTCGCTCGCGGCGCCCGGCGCCTACCGCTTTCTCTTCATGGTCTCATGGCCCTTGTGCCTGTGCGCCGGATTGGGATTGGACGCGCTGATCGCGCGGTTTGCAGACGCGCGGCGCAATCACGGGCGTCTGGTCCTTATCGCCCTCGGCCTGCTTTTATTCGATCTCCTTTTCTTCGAGCGGTCACGTTTCGCTCTCAGCCCTTTCAGGCCCGAGATTCCATTCCACTATGAAATCGCCCAAGCCCTGGCGCATGAAAATCAGGGCGGCCGCGTCCTCAACACAGTTCCGGAATTTCTCAACCATTCGCTGATCCAAGGCTATGAGGACGTCAACGGATACGGCGTGACGATGCCGGCGGATTTCGCGCGCGTGGGCGCATGGATCGCCGGACGCCGGCCGCGCTCGGAGCATTGGGCGCACTTCAACGATCCGTCGCCCCCCTTTTGCTATTGGAACGCGGTTCGATTCCTGATCGCATACGCGAAAGCAAATCCGGACCCTGGCCGTTGGGCGCCGGTTTGGGTGGGAGAGGCCGTCGGTTTGTGGCGGTTGAAGGAAGACTGGCCTCGCGCGCAATTTTATGAGCGTTACCGCGGCGTCACGCGCGCGCAGGCCGAAGCCCTGTTCCAGCCGGTCAGTCCCGACCTGCTGCAAACATTGGCCATCGAGGACCTGCCTGCGGAATTTAATTTTCCCAAGGCCGCCATCGAACGCAACGCGCCCGCGCCAAAAGACCCTGCGACAGTTTCCGCAATCCCTGCAATCTCGCTGTCCGCTTCAACCGTCAATCGCCGCGAATGGAAGATCGAAGGGCTTCAAAAACCCTGCTGGGCGCTGATCCATGAAAACTGGTCGAGAGGCTGGCAGGCGCGCGTGGATGGCGTTCCCGTCCGCGTCTGGCGCGCGCAATGCGGCCTGTGCGCCATCGCCCTGCCTGCGGATACGCGCCAAATCGAAATGACCTATCGCCCTTTATCGTTTTATGCCGGCCTGGCGATCAGCGTGGTCTTCATTCTGGCAACGCTGCCAATCGCCTGCCGGCTAACCCGAAGATAGACATTGGGTGACAGCGGGCGTCTTTCCATTTGACGGGCGCAAGGACGGGAATGATAATGATTCTGCCCTCAATGATTCTGCCTGCAAGCCTTGCTCGTTATAATTCCACCAGTGATCCACTGAAGCATTTAACGCACGCGCCATTCGATTTGCGGATCACCAACCCGCCGTCGGACTCAACACCCAGCGCCGTTCCTTCGATGGGGGGAACGCCCTCCAATACCACGCGCGCCATCCGCCCGATATGGTCCATGCGGCTTTGAATCGCCGACAGCGTGTCCATGGCGCGCCCCGCGGCGATTTCATCCATTCGCTGCCGGATCGAACGCGCAATTTCCCCGAGCAGCTCGATGCGATCCACGACGTGCCCGCACTCGCGCGCGACGGACGTGGCGCCTGCCTGCAATTCCATCGGGAAATCCTGCAGCGACTGATTGACGTTCACGCCGACGCCCAGCAGAACCGCCGTCCCCGCCGGACCGGTGGCGCATTCGGCCAGAACCCCCGCGATCTTGCGCCGCGCAATGCGAACGTCATTCGGCCATTTCAGCGTCACGCGCATGTCATACAGGTTATCCAGGGATTCGGCGACGGCCAGCGCGGCGGTCAAAGCCGTCAACGAACCGGCTTTCTCCCACGCCTCTTCGGGATGAACCAGCGTGAACAACAGTGAATCGCCGGGCGGCGCCAGCCAGCGGTTGGCGCGCCTTCCACGTCCGGCGGTTTGGTAGTTTGCGATGACGCACAGCATCCGGGCGCGATCCCATTGACCCAGAATCACATGCGCGCGCGCGCGATCATTCGTCGAGGCGATGCGCTCATAATGCTCCACCTCGGCCGGCATGCCCGCTTTTTCAAGCGCCATGGACACGAGCGCGGACTCCAGCCTCGCAATTGCCATAAGGGAACGCTCCCCGCAAAATACGAACGACGCGCGTAGCGTATTTTTCTTTGTCATGCGGGTAAAGCTATAACCGCACGATTATGCATTTTTCTCCAAACTGCCAATGAGAATCTCGCGCAGAGACGCAGAGACGCGGAGTATTATTCCTTTGCGTCTCCGCGTCTCTGCGCGAGAAATTAGTATTTTCGATGCAGAATTCTAAAATGCGTTCCCTCATGATTTCCGATTTTTTATTGGCTAACGCGGCAATGCGGGCGATAGGATCGTCTTGAAAGAGGCAAGCCAAAGCACGTTGTCGCGCGGGGCAATTTGTCACGCGGGACCATTTGCAAAAAAAACGATTAATGGAAGGCGATCATGAAAAAATTGCAGTTACTCTTCTTCATCATCCTCATGCCATTTATTTCACACATCGCGTCCGCCGAAGTGAGCCGACTTCCGGATGCGGATCTCAATCTCAAACTGGACGCGCCCATCAACTCCTGGGACGAGGCGATTCCGCTGGGCAATGGCCTGCTGGGCGGATTGCTTTGGGGGAATGGCGCCCTCATTCGTTTATCGCTTGACCGCGGCGACCTCTGGGATGAGCGTCCCGCCGATGGAGTCCGATGGAAGGACTTCAACTATGCGACGATGATCCGCCTCGTGAAGGAAAACAAGAACGGCGAACTGAATTCGATTTTTGACCACCCCTATAACGACAAACATCCAACCAAAATTCCAGCGGGACGCCTGGAGATTGCGCTCGATCCCTCGCGGCAGATCAAATCCTTCGAGCTCAATCTGGCTTCGGCGCAAGGCCGCGTCTTGTTTGCGGATGGCCGGCAAGGCGAAGCATTTTTCAGCGCCGCGCAGCCGGTGGCGCTGATGCGCATCGCTGGCGAGGCGCCCACTCAGATGAAGCTGGCGCCGCCGGCTTCGGTCAAGCAGCTGGGCTATCCCGATCCCAAGACCGGCGCCGAAGGCGAAGCGCAATGGTTCATGCAGGAAGCGGCGCAGGGCCTGAGCTATTGCGTCTGCCTGGCGGCGCGGCGCTCCGGCGGCGCCACGGTCCTTGCCGTGACAGTTGTTTCCTCCAAGGACGGCGCCGATCCGGTGAAGATCGCGCGCGACCGCGTGGCCGCCGCGCTCGACGCCGGCTATGAGAAAATGCTCGAGCCGCATCTGGCTTATTGGAAGAACTTTTGGTCCCAGTCCGCCGTCATGATTCCCGGCGCGGACGTTCATATCCTGCGGCACTATTATCTTGTGCAATATTTCTATGGCGCCGCCTCGCGCCGCAACGCCCCGCCCATGCCGCTGCAGGGAGTCTGGACCGCCGACGCCGGCGGATTGCCTCCCTGGAAAGGCGACTATCACAACGACCTCAACACGCAGATGACCTACATCGCCTATCAGGCTTCAGGGCGCTTTGAGGAAGGGCGGTCGTTCCTCGACTTCATGTGGGACCTGCTGCCGGTCTTCCGCAAGTTCGCAAAAGACTTCTATGGCGCGCCGGGCGCCGCCGTGCCGGGCGTCATGTCGCTCGCGGGGCAGGCGCTCGGGGGCTGGGGGCAGTACAGCCTCTCGCCAACCATGGGCGCCTGGAACGGCCACCTCTTTTATCTGCACTGGCGTTATACAGGCGACGACCAATTTCTAAAGGAGCGCGCATACCCGTGGTGCCGGGAAGTGGGGACTTGTCTGCGGTCTATGCTCAAACCTGATGCCAACGGCGTTTTGAAACTGCCGCTCTCAACCTCGCCGGAAATCTTCGATAACAGCGCGCGCGCCTGGCTCACGCCCAACACCAACTACGATCGGGCGTGCATGAGGATGTTTTTCATGGGTTTGGCCGAGATGGCGCAGTCCTGCGGCGACGCGGATGAGGCTGGGAAGTGGCGGGAGACGGCGCGCGCGCTGGGAGATTTTCAAACGAACACGGATGGCGTCCTCAAACTCGATGCAAACCTGGAATTGCCCGGATCGCATCGCCACCTCTCGAATATCATGAGCATGCACCCCTTCAACCTGATCACAACCGACGGCGGCGAACCCGAACGCCGGATCATTGCCGCTTCGCTCAGGCAATGGGACAAGTTTGGAACGGGCGCATGGTGCGGATATAGCTTCTCGTGGATGGCGTGCCTGCGCGCGCGCGTGGGCGACGCCGAGGCCGCGCTGCGCAACCTCGATATTTATGCCAGGGCGTTCATTCTGAGGAATGGCTTCCACGCCAACGGCGATCAGACGCGTTCGGGATTTTCGGGCTTCACCTATCGCCCGTTCACACTCGAAGGCAATTTCCTCGCCGCGCAGGCCGTGCATGAAATGCTGCTGCAAAGCTGGAACGCGGCGCCGGGAGCAAGCGAGCCGGGCGTGATCCGCATTTTTCCCGCGACTCCCTGGCGCTGGCATGAGGCGGCGTTCGAAGACCTGCGCGCCGAGGGCGGACACCGTGTTTCAGCGCGGCGCGAAAACAACGCCACGACGTGGTTCAAGATCGTTGCCGGCGGCGATGGCGTTGTCAGGATTCGCGACAATTTCGGCGGACGCGAAATAAAGTGGAGCCGCGAAGGCGCGAAGAAAGCCGGCGATAACTTTGAGATAGCGCTCAAGAAGGGCGAAACGATCGAGGCCACGCTGCCCAAGCCAGCCGCGCCGCCCGATGCGCCCGCCAACGCCGCCGAGCCTGTCGTCATTCGCAAACCTTCCACCATCACGGCCAATCAACTGCCGTTGCGCATCGGCGCGGACAGCCAGGGCGCCAGCGGATTCGTAGGCGACATCGGGCGCGTCTCCGTTTTTTCGCGCGCGCTGACAGCGGATGAAATCAAACGCCTGGCGGACCGGCAGAACGGCAAAGCAGAAGATATTCGCGATTGCGTGCTGTCACTGGATTATACGCAGAACGTTGGCGGCGTATTCACGGCCAAAGGCGCCGCAAATCTCTCGGCGAAATCCGTGGGCGCCGTCCAGATAGTCGAAGCGGGCGATGGATTGCCGGGAAAAGCCATCCGCCTCGATGGCAAGGGCTATCTCGAAATCGCGAATACAAAGGCGCTTGACTGCCTTGGCGGCGTGACGCTCGAAGCCTGGATCAAACCCGGCAAACTGCCCGAACGCGGCGCGCGCATCATTGACAAATCGCCCGTCGGCGCCGCCACCGGCTATAACCTCGACACCTATCCCGGCCATTCCCTGCGAATGATTGTTCGCGACCCCTGGATCAACTTCGATGCGAAACTGCCGCAAGGCCAATGGTCGCACGTCGCCGGCGCCGCCAACGGCGCGACGGGAAAAACAATTCTGTATATCAATGGCAAGCCGGTTAAAGAAAGCGAGTAATGCAAGATATGAAAAAGCATCAGATTGACAAAATATCAAGCGATGAACATCGAATGGCTAAACACTATTTCCAGTTCACTGCATTCCTCTTAATTCTGGCGCCTGTGCTGACGCAAGCAATTGAAGGGATTGACCTGCAAGGCCCGGTACGCGTCATCGGCTCTTGCGGTGGGACGCAATATCACGTAGCCGCGCGGTGGCCATATCTTTATGTTTCCGAACCAGGGCGCGTATTGATCTTGGATGTCACTGACGCATCACGCCCAGAGTTGGTTTCAACGATTGCCGCCGAACCTGCGGTATCATGGAAGCATTGCGACGCAATTCTGGCCGGAACGTGGATGCTGATCGCGGATAGTGAGCGTCCGCGGTGGGTGGATTTATCAAATCCCCTGCGGCCTGCGATTCATGATTGGAGCGCTTCCTCGCCGATAGGACGGAGCGCCGTGACGCTCGACGGATTGATCTTTGCCATGAACGACGGTTTGAAAATCTATAACGCCAAAGATCCCGCTAATCCCATACTGCTGGGAAAGAGCAGCGAAGATGACCCGGGAAGAGGCTATCTGTCCATATCCAGGCGCTATTTGTTCTCAATGATTTGGGGACATGCAGGCGGATTTCTGGATGCGTATGATATTTCCAATCCTGTCTCGCCACATAAAGTATTGGATATGGATCCCGTAGGGGCGCGAGACGTGATTACGTCCGGCGATCTTTTGTATGTTGCCAATGACGAAGGATTTGCGATCTATGATTTTTCCAACCCAAAGCGCCCGCGAAAGTTGAGCTCCACAACCCAAACAATGCAAGGCGTATCCCTGGCGCTTCAAGGGACGACGCTTTATCAAGCCGCCGGTCAATATGGATTGTACTGGGTGGACGTTGCCAATCCGCGCCGCCCGATTGTGCTGGGCAAATTTCGCCCCTGGATTCATGGCAGCGCCTGCCATCTATGTATTGAAGGGAGTCGGTTATATCTGGCTGATGGAGGCGCGGGCGTTAAATTCTTCGATATCTCAGATCCGAGCAGTCCCACCCTGCTTGGCGAGTATGATCCTCCTGGAAAAGGAAATTGCAGCGGTGGCGGCGCCCGGCGGATGTCGCTTCATGAGAACGTTACGGCAGTTTTGGATCAGGATCGCGGCATAAAGCTCATTGATATTTCAAATCCGCGTCTTCCTAGATTGATGGGAAGCATTCCCGTCACCAAAGCTGACGACTTGGCGCTCAGTGGAACCATGCTCTATTGTCTCGGAACCCGGTATGAGACGACGCCTGAGAAGAAGGGATTGTCGGAAATCAAATTATTCCAAATTTTCGATGTCACGGATCCATGGCGTCCTCGAGAACGCGGCTCACTCAACAGGCTGAAAATCTGGGGCAGCTCAAAGATTCTCCTGATGAATGGATACGCGTATGCAGGGCAAGGCGGAATGTGCTATAAGATAGATATTTCGAATCCAGATCATCCCATGTTATTGGGCGGAGCAGGAGGATGGCCTGTTGCTGCTCAACAGACCACGACTTCCCTCTTATGGAGTATTTCCAATGGGACACTGGAGATGTGGGACGCGCGCCGGCCGGAGATACTTCGGGCGCGAATGAAGGCGGTTGAAGTGACGGATGTGAAATTTCATCAAGGACTGCTTTACGCGCTAACTGCTGAAGAAGGACTCCTTATTATGAAATATCCAGCTGATGAAAATTAACCATGAGGTCGCAGTCTATTTGAAAGGATACGCCATGTTTGGAATGCGTCCGCTTTTTTTTGTGCTGTGCTCCTTGCAGATTATTGCTCCTGTTTTTTCGCAAACCACGCAGCCCCCCGCGCCCCTGCAGCCTGTTCCTTCGCCCGAACAGCGCGCTTGGCAGGAGATGGAGATGACAATGTTCTGCCACTTTGGCGTCAACACCTTCACGGATCGCGAATGGGGCGACGGCAAGGAAGACCCGAAGATATTCAATCCCTACGAAACGCGCGAATGCTGGCTCGAAGTGGACCTTGAAAAAATTCAAACGATTGGACGCGTGACGATCGCCGAGATGCAGGCGCGCATCAAGAAATTCAGACTCGAGTATCGAACCGATCCGAACGGCGAATGGAAAACAGCGCTCGAAGGCGCGGCGGCGGGGACCAAGTATGACAAGGCTTTCGCTCCCGTCCAAACCCGCTACGTCCGCCTGCATATTCTTGACGCCTCTTTCGCGCCGACAATTTGGGAATTCCAGGTCTATCCGCCGGCGAAATAACCGGGCGCGCCTCGCGGCGTAGCTGTTTTCCAGGCGCATGATCGTTGTCGCTGGGTGATGAAAGGAAGGATTTATCCAGCTTGGCGCCGAATGGTAGGCCGTCCCGCTCCGTCGGACGGCCTTGGCGCGCTGTGGCCGTCCGA
>JAPLSP010000236.1 GCA_026398575.1 Candidatus Sumerlaeota bacterium
ATCCGCCGACTTGATTCAACCCATCGCCGATTCCACGGCGCGCGACTGCGCCGGGGCGCCGGCCATCTACGCCGTTCATGACACGACGGCGGTGAGTTTTAAATCCGCGGGGGGGCCAAGGGCTTGGGGCCGGTCAACGACGATCCCAACGCGCGCGGCATGCATTGCCATATCTCGTTGGCCGTGCGCGAAAACGGAATCGTGGTCGGGATCCTGCATCAACACAACTGGCGCCTTGATCCGGAAGACACGGAAAAATCCTGCGACCGGAAAAAGCGGCCCATCACCGAGAAGGAAAGCATCAAGTGGCTCGAAGGCATCCGCGCCGCGCATGAGGCCCTGGAAAGAAATCTTCCGCCCGAGCAACGCCCGCAGCTGATTCACGTCGGCGACCGCGAGAATGATATTCCCGAAGCCTTCCGGGATATCATCGCTCTGGGCGACAGCGTCGTGATCCGCAGTTCGCAAAGCCGGCGCGTTGAGTTGGAAGACGGCAGCGGCGCTTTGAGCCACGAGGCCGTGCGCGCCGCGCCGCTGCTCGGAACCACGACGCTGGAAGTCCCGCGCAAACGCGGCCGGCCGGCGCGCATGGCCAAAGTTCAAATCCGTTCCTGCGCCGTCCAGCTGATTCCGCGCAAAGACCGCCATCCCAACTGCGAGCCTCTGGCCTTGAATCTGATGGAAGTGTGGGAGCCGAAAACCCCCAAAGGCGACGAGCCGCTGCATTGGATTTTGTGGACGCTCGAGCCTTGCCTTGCGCGGCGCCCATCCTCGAATCTCTTGATTCTCTCATTCATCCGAATCCATTCTAGCCGCGCCGCTCGGCCATCATCTCGTGCGCGCGGAATATGAGCTCACATTAAAGAGAAGTCGCTATAACGCTCAATATTGGTGGGTAATGATCAGCGCAAGGCCCGGTGGTGGCGGAGGGCATCGGAATTCTGGATTGCACCCCCTGCGGATGGGCTTGAAGAAAAATGTTCTTTTGGCGCGCTTTCCCGCTTGAAAACTGAAACCGGATTACGTAAAATATCTCATTGGTTGGGGCAATTCAGGTTATATGGATTTGCCTGTCTTGTTTTCCCCAGTTATTTATTTTTTAAATGAGGTGACCGATTATGGCAAAGAACAAACATGGCTTCACGCTCATCGAACTGCTGATCGTCATCGCGATCATCGCCATTCTGGCCTTGATCGCCATCCCCAACTTCCTCGAAGCGCAGACGCGGTCGAAGGTCGCGCGAGTCAAAGCGGACTTGCGGACGATATCTCTCGCTTATAATGCGTATTTTATTGATTACAACAATGTTCCGCCCGACTGCAATGATAATATCCAATTATATTGGCCAACCAATGGATATACCTGGGATCAGGAGAATCCCGGAAAAGCGTATGATTTCTCTTTGCCGACGGGGGTTGCATGGACAGCGATAAATGTGTATTATCACTACTGTTTTGATATTCCTTTGACTTCTCCCGTAGCCTATATTACCAGTGTCCCCAGGGATCCTTTCAGCAAGTATATGCCATTCGCTTATGATACGCGCGGCTATAATCCGTGTTCTTATTGCCAACGCTCTTCCATAGGTCCGGATCGTGTCGCCGGCCAATGGCTTCGTTCTACCAGCGGTACCGGATATGCCATTGTTTATGATCCCAGCAATGGCACCATTTCATCGGGCGATATTACTCGCGCTATGGTTGTTCAAGATCCGACATTATTCAGGATAGAATATCCATATACAGAGAATTGGTAGAGCGTTAGCCTCTTAAGAATTGCGCGCAGCGTTTTTATTGGTTTGACTCTCCCTCCAAGCGCATCAATCATTCCCGCCTGAGTCTATCAGGCGGGAATTTCTTTTGAGCGCCTGCCGCATAGTCATGATAAAGGCATAAATGCGGGGAAGAGGGAAGCCAGGCGTAATATAATGCCATAGAAGCGAGCGCCAGCTTTTGGAGTAAGGTGGCTCGCCGCCT